>DAOVAK010000360.1 GCA_030671095.1 Deltaproteobacteria bacterium
TCCCTCCTTTCTTTCTTGATTACGCCTATGTTAGCGTTTGTTTATTGCTTTTGGATCTCTCAGCTCTGCCGCATCGGCATAAGATTGGCAGAGCGCATGATGCGATATACAGAAGAAAAAGAGACAAAGAACAGCCCCAGATCCCAAGCTGTCACCGCCAAAATCCGATGGCCTAAGTCGGCATATTCTTCTTTCTTGGCCATTTGCAAAACTGCACCCCTTTCCACCGGCAGAAGCTTATGCAGAGGCTCTCTTGGTCCTGGCTTGAGATTTGCCAGGCTCTCGCCTCTATTGCATTTGACCCCATCCCGCCCGGTGGCGTAGTCTATTCTATACACCATACTGTATTTTCTCCCATCTTTCGTTTTTGGCACTATTCATCAGTCCTTGAAGGACCAACTCCATGTTATGCCCTGTCTCAAAGGTAGCGAAATCAGGCTCTATGTTCCGGAGATGTTTCTCGTCTCTGATGTAATCATATATCTTGATAAAACAATGCTTTAAGCTGTCCACATATCCGTCTTGTTGCCAATCAGGGGGCCCTGCAATCTCTTTGGCTTCCGGATACAATAAGTCAGCATCCTTATAGAATGACCTATTTGGTTGACTATGATATCCGATCCACATTTCATTGGGGTTTGCAAGATTCCAGGCAACGGATGCTTTCGTTCCGATGATTTCAAAAAAAACCTCGCATTTTCTTCCTGGTGCAGCCTCCGAGAACGTCACCGCGCCCTTGGTCCCACTATCAAATCTTAACAGTATGTTGATAGAATCTTCAAGGTCTCCACTCTTTGTTGGATCTACGTATCCAAGATCCGCGAATACTTCCTTTATTTGTAGACCTGAAACAAATTGTATTAGATCGAGACAGTGACCACCATATACGCTCATCGTTTTGCTTGACCCTACCGTCTCAGGCTTTGTCCGCCAATGATTAGGATAATTAACCGATAGGGACAACATAAAATCTCCAAGTGCATATGCTCTTATTAGCGTAATGGGTCCCAATTCGTTCCGTCTAATCATCTCTCTTGCATGAAAAACGAGGGGGAAAAAACGATGATTAAAGTTAACCTCGTTGACGAGCTTTTTCTCCTTTGCGAGGGAGACTAGCTCAGCCGTCTGAATTGGATTCACCGCTAAGGGTTTTTCACAGACAACGTGCTTTCCGGCCTCAAGAGCGGCTTTTACCTGCTCGTAGTGCACGTGGTTCGGGCTCGCAATATGAACTACCTCTACCTCTCTATCGTCGATTAACGCCCGATAGTCAGTATAAGCGTTTGCAATCCCGTATTTCTCTGCGCAAGCATCTACTCTCTCTCGATCTATCTCCGCAATCGATGTGACCCCCACGCCCCCTACCCTACACAGAGCTTCATAATGGGCAGGCCCTATCCCTCCCATTCCAATAATTCCGGCTTTGATGAATTTACTTCTATCCATTTCAAACCTCCCTCCGTCGACGGTCTTCTCCAAATTGGAGCATAATCAATTTGATTATAGCGGATTTTGTGATTATCGAATCATTGTCTTCTCCTCGAAAGATAACTTCTTCTAAGGTTTGATCGCAACTTTTATGGCGTTCTCTTTCATTTCTCCGAAAATTTCGTAACCCTTCCGGATCTCCTCCTCCTCCAGACGGACAGTATGTGTAATGAGAGGACTAAAATCCAGGTCCTGATGTTCCATCAACAACAGTAATCTCCTCATCCTATCGTTTCCCCCGGGGGCGGTGATGCATATGATCTTCTTGTCCCCGATCCCTCCCATGAAGGCGTCAAGGGGGAAAGTATAGCTACCGACGAACCCATGGTTCCCAATATTGGATAGGATCCCGCCCGGCCTCACCGTCCTGAGGGCTGCTATAAAGGACTCCTCTTGGCCAACGGCTTCTATCGTCACGTCCGGCATCCTGCCATGTGTGAGGTCCCTCAAAGCCTCCTCCACGTTTTCTTCCCTTGGGTTTATCGTAATGTTTACCCCTCCCATCTTTTTTGCCATCTTGGCGCGATAAGGGATTGGCTCGATTCCGATGACAAGGCTTGCTCCCCTTAGTTTGGCGCCGACTGTTGCCACAGTTCCGATTGGTCCAAGGCCAAAGACGGCAACCACATCTCCCAGCGAGATTTGACCAGCTTCGCAAGCAGCGAATCCAGTGGTGATTACGTCACCAGTCATGACGACTTGTTCGTCTGTCAATGAATCTGGAACTTTGCAGAGGTTTGCCTGAGCGTAAGGCACGGCCACATATTCTGCTTGAGCGCCATTTCTCATTAAACCGATCTGGAATCCCGCTATCGAGCCGTCTGCGCGGCATGCCATCCCGTTGGGACCCCGCATACAGTCCAAACAGGTCCCGCAGGCCGTATCCGCCGGCGCAATTACCCGATCTCCGATCTCAAACCCTCGGACATAATCACCGATCTCATGGATGAAGCCCACGAGTTCATGCCCAAGAACAGTACCTGGCTTGATGGGGAGTTTCCCTTCTAGAATATGCAGATCAGTTCTGCAAATACAGGCTAGAGAGACTTTAACGACCACTTCTCCTGGGTCTGCCCTGGGAATGGGAATATCCTCAAGCCAAGCCTCGTTAACTCCTCTGTACACATATGCCTTCATTCTCATTTCCTTTTTGGGGATAGGGGGTTATTGGTTCCCGGATTTGACCCTGCCCTCCTTTACTTGACATCCCTTCCTACCCGTTAAGGCTTGAATCTTCATTAGAAACGAACGGGAAGGTTCTCCACAAAAATAGTTAAGAGCCCATGGGGCTTCCAAGAAATGATTTGTTGAAGTCTGATGGTGTTTGCCGAGTGAAGTGATAGTGATAAGAACGCGCTTTCTGATTTGTGGTCGCCTCTTGGCCTTATCAGTAACA
This sequence comes from Deltaproteobacteria bacterium, assembly GCA_030671095.1. The sequence continues at coordinate 2,885 of DAOVAK010000360.1, forward strand.
AAATGAGCTTTCAAAGGATTGTAGGCATGATCTTATGTTTCTATCCCCATCTTTCCTATGGCATCCCTCACCTCATCCACAGAGACTTCCTCCTCTATGGTAGAAAGGTCGCCGAGGTCTTCTTTAAGCCAGAGCCTTTTCAGCACCCTCCTCATTATCTTTCCGCTTCTCGTCTTGGGTAATATCTTGACAAATTCGATATCCTTAAACACAACAATTGGACCCATCACCTCTCTGACATGCCCTATCAGCTCCTTCTTCAGTTCAGTGGATGGGCTATAACCGGACTTTAATACCACAAAGGCAGAACAGACTTCACCTCTCAGCTCATCAGGTACTCCAGATACTGCCGCCTCACCAACACCCGGATAACTCATTAAGACATTTTCTACCTCTATCGGTCCAATCCTGTGTGCAGCAATCTTCATTACTTCATCTGACCTCCCACTAAACCATATATAGCCATCTTCATCAAAACTAGCAGCATCACCACAATAGTAGGCGCCTGAGGTTCCAGGAGCCTTCTCCCAGTACTCCGCCCTATAGCTCTCTGGGTCTCCGTATAAAGTCGGTGTTAATCCAGGCCAGGGCCGCTTGATTACAACTGTTCCCTTCTCTCCGGGTAGTAAAGAGCGTCCTGTACGCTCGTCCACTATATCTGGGATTATTCCTGGTACGGGTAGGGCAGAAGACCCAGGTTTTATGGGGACCATTTTCAGCCCATAGGGGTTGGCAAACATGGGCCCTGAAGATTCCGTTTGCCACATATGATCTATCACAGGTATCCTGTCTTTGAGGACGTCCTTTTGCAACCATCTCCAAGCTGGTGGATTCAATACCTCTCCAGCGCAAAATACCCTCTCCAATGATGAGAGATCGTGCTTTTCTGCTTGCTCAAGCCCTAACATCATCAAGCCCCTCGCCCCTGTGGGTGATAACCAAATTCCTGTCACTTTGTGCTTTTCCACTATATCCCACCACATATCACGTCTGGGATAATCAGGGGTGCCTTCGTAGAGCACAGAGGTACAGCCTGACAGAAGAGGTTCATAGGTATTGTAGCTATGTCCGACTATCCATCCTATGTCCGAGGTAGAAAACCAGACATCTTCTGGTTTGCGTCCGTATATCCAATGAGCCATAGAGTATATATAAATCTGATAGCCACCATGGGCCTGCACTGTAGGCTTTGGTTTTTTTGTGGTTCCAGAGGTGGGCATGATAAACA
>DAOVAK010000198.1 GCA_030671095.1 Deltaproteobacteria bacterium
CATACGTATCTTACACGCAATACCGATGCGAGCACCAACTTCATAGCCAAGCACAAGGGCATTAAGCACCTCCTTGCCGGACAGCCTTTTCTCCTCGGCTACGGCCAGAACAGCAGGAACGATGTGAATGCCAGGATGGCCACGAGCAAACTGATTGCCTTCGTCCAATTCCAGAAAGGTGCCCGCAGTACCGTTGATCAAGCCGGCCTTGAGGGATTCAGTCCGAAGCCCTGCTCCGATGAGCGTGGCCATCTGAGGATCACCGGGGCGTACGATCCTGCTAATTAATCCTTTAACCTCTTCCTCCTGCGATCCGGCGGCTATAACACCCAAACTGTCTGATAATACCTCCTTGGCCCTCAGAATGACGTCCTGGGAAAGATCATCAAAGGTGTTCTGACAGATATAAGAAATTATGGCGTCCAGGTAATCAGGCATGAAATACCTCCTGTTCTTACAACCCAAGGTATAGTTTTTTGATATGGGGGTCTACCAGAAGAGTCTTTCCTTTTCCGGAAAGGCCGATGCGACCTTCCTCCATCACAAAACCTCGATCGGAACTGGCCAGCGCTTGTGGAACATTCTGTTCCACTAGAAGAATGGTTACCCCGTCTCCATTGATCTTCCTAATCACATCAAAAATGTCGTCCACAATAATAGGTGCCAACCCCAGAGATGGCTCGTCCAGGATAAGTAGTTTTGGTCTCGACATGATCCCGCGACCTATGGCCAGCATTTGTTGTTCTCCTCCCGAGAGGGTTCCAGCCAATTGGTTTTTTCGCGTCTTAAGTACAGGAAACATGGACAACACAATTTCCAGAGATTCCTTTCGAAAAGACTTAGGTCCTTTAAGATATGAGCCCATTTCCAGGTTTTCCATTACTGATAGGGTCGGAAATATCTTACGCCCCTCAGGAATTTGGACCAAGCCCATCTCAACTCTGACATGCGGTTCAACCTTATTTATTTCTTGTCCCAAGAATTGGATGGATCCCTTTGCGATCGGCAGAATCCCGGAAATGGCATTGACGGTGGTCGTCTTGCCTGCACCATTGCTTCCTAGAAGAGAAACAATCTCCCCCTCTTTGACATCCAAGGAGACCTGCCTGAGGATTTGGACTTGTCCATAAAAAACATCCATGTTATCAATTTTCAGCAAGGTAGGCTCCTTTTCCCAAATAGGCCTCAATCACCTTTTCATCCTCACAAACCACACGGGGCTCACCAAGTGCGATGCAGACACCGTGGTGAATGACCACAATCCGATCACTCAGGCCCATAATCACCCGCATGTGGTGCTCAATGATAAAGATTGCAGTTCCTGTTTCTCGAACTTTTCGGACCAAGCCGATAATCTCCCCTTGCTCCGTCGGGTTTAGACCGGCCATGACCTCGTCAAGAAGCAATAGTTTGGGTAAGGTCCCCAGGGCCCGCGCCAATTCAAGCCGTTTCCTGTCAGGCGTGGTAAGGCTGCTGGCCGGATCAAATGCTCTCTTATCAAGCCCCACAAATTTCAATATCTCCCAGGTTTTTTCCTCAACGTCTTTGACATTGCTCATGCGGTTGTAACTTCCCACAGCCACGTTTTCCAAAGTGGAAAGCTGGCTGAATGGTTTGACAATTTGGAAGGTCCGGGCCATTCCCATCTTGCAGATCTCGTGAGGCTTCATCCCCACCAAGTTCTGTCCCAGAAACAGTACGCTCCCTGAGTTCGGTCTGAGAAAACCTGTAATAAGATTGAACAGCGTGGTCTTTCCAGCGCCGTTTGGACCGATAAGCCCTAAAATTTCTCCGGGATTGAGCTTCAATGAAACGTTGGTAATTGCGTCTAGGCCCCGAAAAGATTTTGATACATTGCGTACAGTTAAGAAGGAATTGTTCTTCACAGCTTACCCTACCCTTTTAAGCATTTTATAGAAGATATGTCTCATCAATCCTATGATGCCATCCGGCAGAAACATGATGACTACCACCAGAATCAGGCCATATATCATCAGGTGAACACCACTGTAAGACTGAAAAGCAAGCCTGGTGATTTCCGAAAGGGGGGTCAGGACGACTGATCCCAGCAAAGGTCCCAGAATGGTCCCTGGTCCGCCAATAATAGGACGAAGCATAATCTCTACCGAGTTCGCAAGGCCAAAGGTAGAGTCCGGGTCTATGTAAAGCAGATACTGGGCGTAAATCGTCCCACCCATGGACGTCATCCCTGCACTTATGCCCATGGCAACCATTTGAACCTTGAAGGTGTCCACGCCCAAGGCCTCGGATGCATCATGGTCCTCTCTCGTTGCCAGAAAATATAGACCCATTCGGGTTCCTTCCATTTTCCAGACCAGATATAGGCTCCCAACCATCATCCAGAGCGTGATAAAATAGAAAGGTTCCTTGTCCATAAATTGCATGAGTGCAGGGGAATTTCCCTCCAGCGGGATTAATATGCCAAGCGCTCCACCGACAGCTTTCCATTCCATGGCGATCATATGGAAAATTTCGGCAAAAGCCAGCATGATTAGAGCGAAAAAGGGTCCCTTAAGGCCGTAACGGAAGCTAAGAAATCCAATGAAAAGACCCAAGACGATTCCGGCGGCACAAGAAAACAGGATTCCAAACCAGGGGCTCCATCCAAGGTTAACAAACAAAAGGGATGACACATAGGCGCCCAAACCGAAAAACACGGAGTGTCCAAAGGAAAACTGGCCCGCATAACCTCCAAGCACGTTCCAGCCCTGTCCCATGATCGCATAGAGGAATATCATGATCATGACATGCAAAACATTCGGTATCACCCACGGCAATAGATGAAGGGCTACAAGTACGAGGCCAAGGCTGATCCATGCCTTTAGGCTAAACCCTGGTCGCAAATGAGTGGTCGGTTGCATCGGTCTAGGCATGGTTCTTCCCGAACAATCCTGTCGGCTTAAACAGGAGGATAAGAATAAATATAGTGAAAGAAATAATGGATTTCATGGAACCTGGCAAAAGCATGGCTCCCACGCTGTCCGCCAGCCCGATAATCAAACCGCCTACAAATGCCCCCAAAATGTTGCCCATTCCTCCCAGAACTACGACAACGAAACAGGTAATAACGAACAGCCATCCCACATAGGGGTAAACTGGGAAAAAAGGTGTAATGGCCGCACCACCAACCCCTGCGCAAGCAGCACCAATTCCAAAGGAGATCAGATAAATACGTCTGATATTGATACCCATAAGCAGGGCGCCTCTTGGCTCTTCACTGGCGGCTCGAATTGCTTTTCCCAGGTCGGTTCTGGTGAGCACTACATAAAGAATTGCGGCAAGTAGCATTGCAAAGCAAAATGCCAAAAGCCGAACAAGAGAGATGGTAATATCACCAATATAAAAATTGATCTCCGCGTAGGAGGTCTTCATGACCCGATAGTCCGGGGACCAGAAGAACACGGCGAGGTTTTCCATGAAAAGAGAGACTCCAAGGGTCAGAAGAAGCTGATTATGTTCTGGCGCGTTGATAATGGGATTGATCAGAAACTTTTGAAAAGAAGCACCAATGATAAATAATACAGGAAATACAATGAGGATCGAAACATAGGGGTCCACATGTAATAACACAACAGACCAATAGGCAACATACATGCCCAGCATGATAAGGGAACCGTGGGCAAAATTGACGACCTTCATCACCCCAAAGATGAGCGTCAGACCCATAGCCATAAGGCTGTAAACGCCGCCCACCAAAAGGCCGTTCAGAAGTGATTGAAAAACAAAAGACATGGTCATATTAAAGAGCCCTTTTTATTATTCAGGAGAGCAGGGATTCCCTGCTCTCCAAAAAGCGGCTTTGAATCAGGACGGATGAGGAAAGACAAAATCAGCTTCAGAGTACTGCTTTGGCCACACAACCTGAACTTTACCCTTCAGGACCTGCATCATTGCCGATTGAGCGTTTTTGTTCTGTCCATCCGGTCCGAAGATGATGGGACCCTGGGGTAAAATGTGTTGGGTCATGTTGGTCTCAGAAAGGGCTTTGCGGATAGCATCACGATCAGTGGATTTGGCACGTTCAATAGCATCTGCAAGCACGAGCATTGGCTGGTATGCGAAGACCGTGGAAGGCCCCATTTCAGTGCCGTAGGTCTTCTTGTACTGGCTGAAGGCTTTTTCAGTCAAAGGGTTCACCGGATTCGCCCGATAATTCCCATCCATGATATATTCGGTCATGCTTCCCAGCTCTTCGACGAATTTGGGGTGACTGAATGCCCCGTTGCCGCATCCGATAATGCCTTTTGCCTTAACTCTCATTTCCCTCATCGTTCGTAAGACTCTTACCCCGTCACCAAAGTAGCCGGTGTCCATGATCACATCTGCTCCGGCTGCCTTTATTTTCCCCACCTCGGTGGAGACATCTGCTGCCCTGGGTGAATACGCCACCTTGGTAATGACCTCCATACCATATTCAGGGGCATATTTAACCACGTGCCCGGACAAAGAGGTGCCAAATGCAGTATTATCGTGAAGATACGCAATGGTTTTTACTGTCACGCCGGATGCCTGGGTAATTTCTTTGATGTACTTGACAGTCTGTGAAGCCATTTGCTCGGCTCTGGGTTGGGTACGGAAGGTATATTTAAAACCCCGACCCGTTACCTTGTCAGCTACAGCCACAGACACGACAAAGGGGACTCTCAACTTCTCGGCTATTTGTGAGGCAACCAGGGTTACGGAGGACTGATAGCACCCCAAAATGGCCACTGCCCCAGCCCGATGGAGGCGCTCCACAGCTGGTATAGCCAAGTCTGGCTTACCTCCGCTGTCAGCGTCAATCAGTTTTAGTTTAGCCCCATCCAATGATTTGATCCCTCCGGCGTCATTGATTTTTTTAACCGCCAGCATAAGGCCTTTCTTGAGTTCTTGCCCGTCAAAGCCCAGAAATCCGGAAAGGGGGTGAATGTGTCCGACCACAATATCCTGCGGGGTGGCACCCCGAAGGACATTGGGGAACCCGATGGATCCTACTGCAGCTACTGCGCCCAAGGTCGCTGTTGTTTTTATGAAGTCCCGTCTTGAAATACCTTTCTCCTCTCGTTTCTTGTTAGCGTTAGTCATGACTCCCTCCTTTTTTATGGATTAATAAAGATATGGCATGAATGGTCATCTTAAAGCAAAATTCCATGTCCGAACCTTTCATGCCGCCTGTAACGCAGCTTTTCCGGCTTCCTCTCCAACAATTTTACCCAGAACAAGGGCGGCCAAAAGGCCATTGGCCGACAGGTATCCTTTAGGCCCAGCTTTTCCCGAAAATCCCGCAGCTGTACCTCCGCCGGCGTAAAGATTTGGAATAGAAGATCCGTCCTTGAGGATTACTTCCCCCTTACGGTTTATTTCGAGCCCTCCTTGAGTATGGAACAATGCCGCCGTCACCTTCGCACCATACAATGGCGGCTCAAGGGACTTCCCAAATTCCTCACGGCCTAAAGGATCAAGGATCTCACCCCTTGCCGCTTTCAGAAAATCCTTGTGCGTATGTATCAATTCATCCAGGGGCAGGCGGAAAGACCTTGCCAACTCTTCCATGCTCCCAAATTTTCTTATTGCACCCATCTTGAGGCACTGTTGAAAATCATCATAGTCAAAGACCGTGTCATAGATTCTCTGATCAAAAACTTCTATCGCCACCCCCTCTTCCTGTGCCAGAACTTCGAGTGCATGTTCTGAGTAACCGTGATATTCATTTACGAATCGCTTTCCGTGCACATTGACCTGGTATCCACCGAGGCTGATCACTGCCCAGGTGAGCAGCGTGCCGTGGGGATGGGCAACCGATCCATGGGCCTGGTAAGCGCCCATGCATTCAAGCTCAGCACCCAACGCTTCCCCCCATAAGATACCTTCTCCAGTATTTCCCTCATGACCAAAATAATAAGCGTCGCTCATTTCAGGGATA
>DAOVAK010000027.1 GCA_030671095.1 Deltaproteobacteria bacterium
GGAGTGATGACTACCAGTCCAAGTACCGGATCAGAGATCTTAGCCCGGGGCGTCAGGACAAGGATATTTAATATCCCTTTAATCTTGGTTTCAGGAGCGCCTATCTCATTGTAGCATCGCTCCGCTTTTTGTGTGAAGTGACAGACTCATAGAAACGAACGTATGAAGTTTGCCACCTCCTCTTTTCCTCTAAAAACCCCGAAGTGACCCTCACAAAGGATGTCAGCCTCCAGGGAGAGAAGCAGGTTCAAGGACTTCACGTAATCCTCTCTGTCGGAAAGAAGACTCGGATCCAGCGGCCCATGGACATCTTGTCCAAAAAGGATCTTCAGCCCTTCTGAGTCTGTCGTGTAAACCACGGAGCCCGGCGAGTGTCCCGGCGTATGGATGGCCTTGATTTCCCTTCCGCCCAGATCTATCTCCTCCTCATCACCTCGCAGTTTTATATCAATGGCTACAGGTTCAAGGGATGAGCCATACCATTTGGCAGCGCTCACCATGTCATCACCCTGTTCAAGGTAGGGCGCTTCCAACTCATGGGCCACCACCTTGCAGTGGGTCCCGTCCTTAATGCCCTGGATGCCCCCGGTATGGTCAAAGTGGCAGTGGGTGACAAGGAGATATTCTATTTGTTCCAGGTCGACTGCGCAGTCTCTGATATTCTTGAACAGCCTTTCCTGGACACGGCCACATCCCGCATCCACCAGGGCGGCATGTCCCCCGAAATGGATGAGATAGATGTCCGCATCCTCCATTGAAGTGAGTCCGCTGCCACCCACTTGAAAAATTTCATGGGTGATTTTCATAACCTAGAGGTCCTCACCTTCCCCTCGATTGAGGCCATACGATTGTTTATGGTAACCAATTTTATACCCGATAATCTCAATATGATTCCAGTTTACCTCACTTTCAATGGCCCCCTCAAGAAGGTCCTGCCCTCAAAACGATTCGGCCCCAGGCATAATTGCACGGCACCCACCTGATCGATGCGCACCACCTGACTTCCAGCAGCCCTGAGTCTTTTGAGGGTCTCCGAGTGGGGAAACCCAAAATAGTTACCATGCCCTGAAGAGATAATACAGGTCTGTGGCCTGACCATTTGAAGGAAGGCCTTTGAGCATGAATATCTACTGCCGTGGTGGGGAGCAAGCAGGATATCGCTTCTAAGGAGAGAACCAGCACGTGAGATGACCACCTCTTCCCCGGCCCTTTCCAGATCGCCAGGGAAGAGCAAAGACCTTCCACCATAGGAGAGTTTTAGCACCAACGAGTTGTTATTCATTCCCGCAGAGTTCTCCACAAGCTGCTCTTTACGCTTTACAGATAAAGGATGTAATAGCTCTACTTTTACGCCTGAAATTTCCTGCACACCCCTTATATCAGCAGGCCGGCGTTCTCTAATCTTCCCCTCCTCAACTATCTTCATTAAATCCATAAATGCCCGGTTTCTCACCCTATAGCCATTGTGCCAAAACTCCTTTGGGTGAAAGTGGGAGGCAATGAAACGAAGTCCATTCATGTGATCCGCCTGCGGATGGGTTAACACAAGGTAATCAACGTGCAGTATCTTTGAATAAAAAAGGAAGGGTGCCACCACCATCCTGCCTACATCAAAGGTGCTGCGGGAAAATCCGCCGCCGTCAATGAGCATCCTTTCCTTTCCCGGAAATTGTATCAGGGCGGAGTTGCCCTGGCCCACATCCAGGTAGGTTACTTTTAAGTAAGGGTTGTAGCGCGTTTTATATGTCCAATGGAAAATGTCCGCGGCCAAAAGGCAAAGAACGAAGAGCAGCCCCACCTTGGCCCATGACCAGCGCCTGATAAAAAAGATGAAAAAGATAATACTGTAGAAGATCAGCATCTCAAAAACGTTTGGAGTGACCACCCAGAAGGAGGCCCACGGGAAATGGGTCCAGACTTGGACGGCTGCGGTCATCCATTCCATTCCCCATGCCCCCAGTTGGAGAAATAGCTGGGCCAAGGGGGTAGAAATGGCTAGACTGGCAACTGAGAGTAGTCCAAGGGGGATGACCCAGAGCCCCAGGATGGGCACGACGATTACATTGGCTGGGATGGCAACCACCGAGATGCGATGGAAGTAAAAAGATATGATGGGCAAAAGAAAAATCATGGCCGAAAGGGTTACGGCAATGAGACCCCCAAAGTATGTCCAGAGAGGCTCAATGATCCTCCCCCTTTTCATATCGTTCGCCAGCGGTGCAAAAAGCTTATTGTAAATTGCAGGCGCCAGCCACAAGATACCTATGACTGCGCCGAACGATAGCTGAAAAGAGATGCCGAAAAGGGAATGAGGATCGATGGCGAGTACCACAACGGCTGCCAATGCGAAAGTTGACCAGATCTCTTTTTCCCTTCCCACTATCATGGAAAAGAGATATGCGAGGGCCATAATCATGGCCCTCTGGCTAGACACCTGAAGGCCGGCCAGACAGGCATAGGCCACGACGGGGAAGCAAGTTGCGGCTGCTGCCAGTTTTCTGATATCGGTTTGAAGGGCAAGCCGATAAGAGAGGGACAAAAGCCCTTTGATGATGGAGTAGGCCAGCCATCCAACAAGTCCTATATGTAGTCCTGAGACGGCAAGAATATGTCCTAGGCCAGCTATATTAAAAGGCTCTCTCTGTTCGGGGCTAATGTGCTGCCTCTCTCCCAGGATCAAAGCACGAAAAAGGGCATCATTTTGCGGGGAGAGATTCTTCTGAAAGAAATACCTAATTGGCCTCCTCGCCCTCTCTAGTATTTCAGAGGTAAAGCCCAAATGCCCTCTGCCCAAGGGAACAATCCGCCTGCCATCGGAAACCGAGGCTGCGCAAGAAAAACCCTTTAGCCCCATGGCCAATTCATAGTCGTAGTGACCCGGGTTGTGGAAGTTCCTAAAGGGCCTTAATCGGGCAGGGAAACGAATCCTCTCGCCCGGGGCAAAATCTCCTGAATGATTGTAAATGGTAACTTGGAGCTTTTCTCTGACTTTCTTGGTTCCTTCCCGGAAAAAAAGTGTATCACAATTGACCACGAGCCTTGCCATCTCCCCGCTGATCCTTGCGGGTTCCAGAACCGTCCCTTCAACGACCAACCATCTTCGTTGATTGGCAAGGGGCACTAACTCAGAGTCCTGATGTTTGTTGAGATCAAGGAGAATGCCCACAAGAAAAAATATGAGAAGGAACCAAGGCAATCTGAATCGGACAGAAGTGAAAAGAGAGAGGATTAATATAGAACCAATTCCCAGGAAGAGGGGAAGGAAAAGGAACTGATGGGAGGAAAGACCTTTATGGCCCAGGAGAATTCCGCAAACAAATGAGAGAAGAATGGGAACTAAGGGGCGGTGAAACATCTCAGACTTTTTCTCGCCAGATGCGGGCGCCCAGGTTTTGGAATTTCTTTTCCAAGGCCTCGTAACCCCTGTCCAGATGGTAAATCCGGCTCACTTCGGTCCTGCCTCCCTTGGCTACCAGCCCGGCCAAGACAAGAGACGCACTGGCCCTTAGATCAGTGGCCATAACAGGGGCAGCCAACAGATGATCCCTTCCTCGGACCAAGGCCTGATTGTCAGTGATCTCAATATGGGCGCCCATTCTCCTTAACTCACTCACGTGGATGAATCTCTTCTCGAATACGGTCTCTTTGATGACACTTGAACCCCTGGCTATACTCATGAGTGCCATGAACTGGGCCTGCAGATCCGTGGGGAATCCAGGGAAGGGCATGGTTTCTATGTCTACACTGGTAATGGTCTCTGATCCCTTTACGCGAAGTCCTTTGGCGGTGACTTCCACGTCAGTCCCCACATTTTGCAGTTTCTCAATGACGGCAGAAAGATGTTCTGGCCGACAACCATCAATCATTATATCTCCCCTTGTAATAGCTGCAGCTATCATATAGGTTCCCGACTCGATCCTGTCTGGAATGACCGTGTGTTCAGTGGGTCTCAGATCCTTCAGCCCTTGAATTACTATAGTATCCATGCCATCACCTTCAATATGGGCTCCCATACCCCGAAGCATATCAGCCAAGTCGCAGACTTCAGGTTCTTTTGCCGCATTCCTCAAGATAGTCTCCCCCTCAGCCTTCACTGCGGCCATCATCACATTCTCTGTGCCTGTCACGGTGGGAATATCAAAGAAAATATCGGCCCCCTTCAATCGATCCACTTTGGCATTGATATAACCACCCTCCAGGTACATCTCCACGCCCATTGCAGCCAAGGCCTTCAGGTGGAGATTAATGGGCCTTGCACCGATGGCACATCCTCCCGGCATAGATATCTTTGCCTTCCCTAAGCGGGCCAGGAGGGGACCGAGGAGAAGCACGGAGGCCCTCATGGTTTTCACCAAATCATAAGAAGCCTCATGTTCCTTTAGGTCGTCTGAATTCACGGAGAGCACTCCGCCCTCTTCTCGGAGGGCGATGCCCATTTCGGACATGATCGTCTTTATTGTCTGAATGTCCCTGAGACCGGGCACATGGTGGAGGCGGTGCCATCCTCCTGTCAAGATGCAGCTTGCAATGATGGGAAGAGCAGCATTCTTAGCCCCGCTCACTTTCACGGTCCCTTTGAGGGACGCGCCTCCCTCTATGACTATCTTATCCATAAGTTAGATGACTTTGAGGCCGCTTAGATTTGATGAAACCTTTTTGCAGATTCTGGATTAAATTTAATCTATAATAATCTGAGGTACGCCGTCAATCGGTTAGTGACTTCCTAGATCCACCGTCTAATTTGGGCATCAGGGCTGAAATCAGGAGCTTATGGAGTATCCCTGATCACCAGCAAGGTATTACCTGCAAGTTGAGCCCTGCGAAATCCCGCTAAAAGCGGGGGCGCCGAGGAGCGACGAGTGAGGCGTATGGACGAATACGCCGCAAGCCTGCCCCCGCGAAGGCGGGGGGAGGAGCGATCGAAGGCAACGCCGCTTGAGCATCGCGAAATCCCGTCTCGGCGGGGAGATGATGCCTTGATGGTGGATCAGGGGACTTTTGGCAACAGAGGCACAGTCTTGATTGGAGCAAATGGTAAGCGCCCTAATGAGTCCGATCATCTATTATCCTGAAGTGGAGGCGTGTTTGTGGAGATAAAGTTTATCGCAGATTCAATGCTGGGCAGGCTGGCAAGATGGCTTAGAGTGTTGGGCTACGATACCCTCTACCAGCCTTTCTACAAACAGGGCGTGATTGGAGCGTCTGTCCGAGAAGGACGCAAACTTCTTTCTCGGCACAGACCCACCGTTAGCCGGTATGCCAACTCTATGCTTATCCGCTCCGATCGTGTGAAAGATCAACTCTATGAAATGAAAAACGCGGGTACCATCACCTCTGAGAGGTCAAAGTGGTTCAGTAGGTGTCTGCTTTGCAATATTCCTTTAGAAGAGGCTGATGGGACGGATGCCCGTGAGAATGTGCCCAAATATGTCTTTTATCAGAGCGCTTCCGGAATCAGGTTTTGCCCCTCCTGCGGCCGTTACTTCTGGCCGGGAAGCCACAGAGAAAGAATGGTTAGGCAGTTGGAGGAATGGGGTCTTTAGTGCGAGGAGTCTCCCCATCGTTGGAGAACCATATTTTGAGTTTCCCGGCCATGGAAAAAAACAAAAAGGGCTTCCCCAAGCAGGGGCCAGCCCTCCCAGTTAGACTTTCCGATCTTAGTCCCGGGGTCAGAAAGACTTATCTTTTCTTCTTCTTGCGAATAACCTTCTTTTTCTTCCTAACAACCTTTTTCTTTCTAACAACCTTTTTCTTCTTAGCAGGCTTTCTCTTCTTTACAACTCTTTTCTTCTTTTTTGCAGCCTTTTTCTTCTTCGGCTTCTTCTTCGCAGCGGCCCTGGCCTTCTTCAGTTGTCCTTCCAACTTCTTGGCGTTGCCTTTGGCATCTGCGACTTCTTTGCTAAGTTTGGCTAATTTTTTCTTTGCCTGTCCTAGCCTGTACTGGATTTGTTTAACAGTTGCCATAATCTCTCCTTTCTTGTTGGTTTAACAAAGAGCGTATTTGGAAAGTGATAATAAATTATAAATAATAAAAAGTCAAGCAAATATAAAGGCCCAATGACAAATTAATAGTAAGCTATGCTGACTTATCCTCTATGGACTTTTCTAATAACCAAACTACTAAAGATAAAACCCTTAAGGTTTTTGGGTTCTGTCTAAAACAGATAAGAAAGATTGTTACCAACCAGGGAAGGCTTATTCCAGGTTACTTATGCCCTGATGTTCAAAACAGAATGGTGGTCTAGAGCTCAAGATATTCTCCTACCCTGCTTAATAGCAGGACCGCTGGCATTCTCGGCCTGTTCAAAAATGGATCTCCACACCAATAAACAACATCCGCCAAGTTCATGTTCAAGCTTCGGAAGGATCCCATATCCAGGACTATTCAACAGGACTCGCCTTGGATTTTCATTAATGCTTGACATCCTATCAAAAAATTCATTATTTATTCTAACTAAGAATAATTTAAATTTGTGAAAAATATCTCTAATAGAAAGGAGGTGAAATTATTTAGATCTTGAGGCCCTAAACTATTAACTGGATCTACTTATAAGGAGGGCAGACATGGCTGGAAGTACGTACAAAATTATAGAACTTGTGGGGACCAGTGATACATCATGGGAAGAGGCGGCCAAAACAGCAGTGGAAGCAGCTGGGGCAAGCCTAAGAGATCTGAGAGTTGCAGAAATCACGAAACTGGACCTTACCATTGAAGATGGAAAGGTGAAAAGTTTCCGAGCCAGGGTCAATGTGTCATTCAAGTATGCGAGAGAATAATAACAAAGAGAGGGCAGCTATACTGTAGCGCCCTCTCTCGTTCTCTTTTTTACCTTCCTGATTCATAGGGTGCCTTTATCACGATGGAAACATCTAAAAGAAAACTGACGGTTATTGATCAAATTACCTCTTCCGACAAGGTGAGGAAAAAAATCATAGATACTGCCAGCATCCTCTATGTGAAGAAGGGATTCACTGCCACCTCCATAGAAGAGATATCCGAAAGGGCAGGCGTAAGTCTGCCGGTCACATACCACTATGTGAAGAAGAAATCGGAAATCATGAGATTGATCATGGAGGACGTGCTGAACACCTTTCAAGAGAGCTTAAAAAAAGAGATTGAAGGTATTGATGATCCAGAAGAGAAGCTGGCCATAGCCACAATTCTCTATTGCAGGGTGTTAGACAAGCAGAGGGAAAAGGTCCTTTTGATCTATCAAAAATCCAGGTCCTTGGATAAGGCATCCAAGGCTAGGGTGATGCAACTCGAGGTGGACGTATCCAAAATTTTCCGCGAAATCATCGATGAGGGAATTCAAAAGGGGATATTCAAAGCGGTTGATGTGGATCTCATGGCCTACAATATTCTCATACTTGCCCATATGTGGGTGCTCAAAAGATGGCATTTCAAGAATCGTCTCACCCTTGACAAATATATCGACCTTCAACTCGTAACGATCCTCAACGCCTTGAGGGAATAGCTGCTATTGCTCGCCCCCCCCTTTAATGGTAGGGGTTCAGGAAGCCTTTTTCTCGAAAATAATGGTCGTTCTCTCTGATTCCCTGCCTGGCAGGGTGTAGGAAATCCTTTTATATATCGTTAGGCGATGGTCTTTTATGACCTGCCGATTCTCCTTGAGCTCATCCTCCACGCGTCCACCCATAAAAGTGACCAAAAGACCTCCCGCAGTCAATAGAGGTGCACACCACGCGATGGTTTGGCCCGCCGGAGCCAATGCACGCGCCGTAATCAGGTGGTATCCCTCGGGATGAAGACTGTCCCCATCCTTTTCAATGCGCCCTCTTATCACTTCCGTTTCGTCCAGGTTTAACAGGCGGATGACATGTTTCAAGAAACTCACTTTTTTGGCGTTGGCCTCAAGAAGGTGGGCATTGAGCCATGGTTTGCAGATCTTTAGGGGGATGCCCGGAAGACCGGCCCCTGATCCCACATCAAGCAACCTCCCCGTCTCCGCAAGGTGGGGCACAGGAACGAGGGAGTCAAGCAAGAGCTCGAAGACCATTCTCTCCCGATGGGAGAGACCTGTCAGATTCATTCGCCGGTTCCACGTGCATAACTCATCCAGATAGATCTGGAAAAGACCCAACTGGTCTTCTGATAACTCTATCCCGTAGTCAAGTGACTTTTCCCGCAGGACCAGGATTTCATCTTTATACAAGATCAGACAACCACCATTTTTTTGATGATGCTAATGGCCTCCTCAGGGGTGTCCACAACGCTGAAGATATCAAGGTCTGATTCAGATATGGCCTTTGCTTTGAGGAGGGTATCCTTCATCCAGTCAATAAGCCCTTTCCAGTATTTTGAATCCATGAAGATGACTGGGAAGGACCGGATCCTCTCTGTCTGAATCAGAGTGAGAGACTCAAAGAGCTCATCAAGGGTTCCATAACCACCGGGCATAATGATATAGGCCACAGCATATTTCACAAACATCACTCTTCTGATGAAAAAATACTTAAAATCGAGTCGCATGTTGGCGTACTTATTCGGCTGCTGTTCATTCGGAAGGTGTATGTGCAGACCCACCGATTTTCCTCCAGCTTCAGCGGCCCCCTTGTTCGCCGCCTCCATGACCCCTGGACCACCACCGGAGATCACATTAAAACCATTCTCCACAAGTAAACGAGCCAAGGTCTCCGTGGCCTTATATGTAGCGCTTCTCCGCCCTGTCCGCGATGACCCAAATATGGTTACAGCAGGGTGTACCTCAGGCATGATATCAAAACCATCTACGAATTCAGCCAGGATATTAAACATTCTCCAGCTATCTTGGACTGTAAGATCGTCAACAACATATTGCCTTTCACGCATTTATCTCCTCCTCCTCCTCAGGTGGGTGAAAAATAACGGACATCTCAAAAGGGGGCATTGAAGCCCCAAAAATCCTTGATTTTTCTGATTTTATTATTTAGCTTGCGGGGCGTATGGTCGCCATGATATTTCTCAAGAGTAGGCCTGTCAAGAAATAGCCATATTAGCCTCCTTTGCTCCCGCTTTCGGGCGGTTCATGAATAAGGGAAACTCACCATTTTCCAGGTGAGTTTTTTAAATGCTGAGAGAGCCCCAAAATTTTCATGGATTTAGAAAGAATTACTAAAGACAATTTCTTCTCCCACATTGCTTCTGAAAAGATGCCATGGCAGGAAGATTATCTAGTCATGTACTCCAGCCAGTGGCGTGGCTTTGTCACAGATCCAGGTCTGATGACGGTTCCCATCGATGATCATCTGGTGCATAGGGGAGATGGGGTGTTTGATGTGATGCGATGTGTCAAAGGCAAAATATACCAGATGGAGGCGCACCTGCAGCGGCTTGAACGTTCGGCAAAATCCATTTCCCTCGATTTGCCTTCAGATTACCGCCAGATCAGGGATATTATAAAAACCCTGATCTTGGCAGGGGGAGAAAAAGCGTGTCTCATCCGGGTCATTCTCTCCCGCGGTCCGGGAAGCTTTTCAACGAACCCCTATGAATGTCCATTAAGCCATATGTACGTGGTTGTGGTCCGTTACCATAGCCTGCCGGAAAAGGTTTACCAGGATGGCATACCCATTGTTACAAGCAGAATACCCATCAAGAAATCCTACTTCGCTACCATAAAATCATGCAACTACTTGCCCAATGTCCTGATGAAAATGGAGGCCATTCAAGCGGCGTGCAAGTACTCGGTGGCGCTGGATGAAGAGGGTTGCCTGGCAGAGGGCTCCACGGAAAACGTAGGTGTCGTATCCGGGGACGGCGTTCTCAAATTCCCCGGCTTTGAAAAGACCCTGGCTGGTATCACCGTTAAACGCATTTTTGAATTGGCGGAAGTGCTCGCCAGGGATGGCGTCATTCAGGATATCCAGTTTGAGAGGATCCCTTTGAACGAGGCCTATCTTTGTTCAGAGGTGATGCTTTTTGGAACTTCTATTAACATACTCCCCGTGGTCAGCTTTGATGGAAAGACTATAGGTGACGGGGCACCTAGCCCTGTCTATTTGAAATTGTCATCCCTTTTGTGGAAGGATATGCGTGAGAATAAGGATCTACTCACCAGCTTGGACTGGGAGTCAAAATAATGGGTATGGGAACAGATATGGCCCTGCCTCTGGCCCATAGGGCCTCCGGTCCGGCTTCCGGCTCGACTCCGTCCCCGCTTCCAGCCCGACTCCGTCCCGTAGGGACTACGCCCCGGCTTCCGGCTCATAGAGCCTACAGCTCGGAGAGAGGGTAGCGCCTCGTGCTCAGAGAGGAAAAAATTTGGGATGACCGGTTAAAGGGAATTAGGATCTTAAGAATTCTTGATTCGGAGGTAAGTTATGGAACGGGTAGCCAGGGTATCGGAGGTCATAGCCGCGTCACCTATCAGCTTCGACGAGGCTGTCAAGGCGGGTTTTGAGCGGGCCAACAGCACATTGCGAAACATTACCGGCCTGCGTATAATCGAACAAAGGGTCTCCGTTGAAGATGGAAAAATTAGCGAATACCGGGTGAGGATGGAGGTCATCTTTGTGCTGGAAGCTTGATGGCATTGATTTATAAGGCAGCAAGCAAACAGGTTGAGAGCCAGAAGCAATCTGTTGACAAAGTGTTTTTGATACCAGTTGCCCAGCCCTTGACCTAGAATACCATAAAATGATATTTATGAACCGGAAGGCCTTAGAACGGGGCGCAAGATCTGTGAGAGAGATGTAAAACGGGAAAAACGACATGAGGAAAGAACAAAAAGGAAACGACCGAAAAGAGGCATACGAAGATTTCCTTACCGAAATCTCTCACCAATTTGCCAGGAGCGAGCAGGAAAAGGATTTCATGGAGAGCATCAGGCCAGAAGTCCCCGAAGAGCACATCACCGCCAATGTGGGTGAAAGGGTCAGACAAGTCAGGGATAAACAGGGATTGAGTCTTGAGGATGTCTCCCAGAGGACGGACATTGATGTCTCAATGCTCTCCCAAATCGAGGAGGGAGCCGTAGCACCCCCATTGGGAACCATCATCAAACTGGCCAAGGCCCTAGAGATGAGAATGGGTTATTTCATCTCAGGCGAACAGGACATGCCCTACACCATTGTCCGGCACCGTGATAGAAAAGTGGTGTCCCGATATGATTCCAAGAAAGCAAAATATTATGGATATGAGTACGAGTCTTTGGCCCCTCACAAAAAAGACAGACATATGGAACCATTTCTGGTGACACTTGAAGCTGCCGAGACAGAAGAAGAAAGATCAACCCACGACGGGCAGGAGTTTATCTTTGTCTTGCAGGGGCAGATGGAGGTTCGGCTGGGCGAGGAAGTACATATATTAGATCCTGGGGATGCCATCTATTACGACTCCACGGTTCCCCATCTGGTAAAGGCCCACGGTAAGAAAACCACGAAGATCCTGGCGGTTCTCTACGCAGAAAGATAAGATGCCACTGCTCGGCGCCCACATGTCCATCGCTGGTGGTCTGTATAGGGCACCCCTAAAGGGTAGAGAGGCAGGATGTCAAGCCATTCAGATTTTTACCAGGAACCGGAACCGATGGAAGAGCAAAAAACTATCCACAAAGGAAATTGATCTTTTTCATAAGGCCTGTGAGGAGACATCTATCCGTGTTGTGGCTGCTCACAGCAGCTATTTGATCAACCTGGCCTCAACCCGCTCCCATGTCTTTGAAAAATCTGTTCATGCTCTTCTCCAGGAATTGGAAAGAGTGGAACGGTTAGAGATCCCCTATCTGGTGATGCATCCGGGAGCCCATGTGGGGGGTGGAGAGATGAAAGGGCTGAAGCGAATAGCTGGTGCGCTCAATGGGGTCCTGGAACGGACGAGCGATTATCGTGTGAAAATCCTGTTGGAGACGACGGCCGGTCAGGGAACAAGCCTGGGATATCGACTGGAGCACCTTGCTGAAATATTGGAAATGACCGAATCCCAGGAACGATTGGGGGTCTGTATCGATACATGCCATGCCTTTGCGGCAGGCTATGATTTTAGGACCGCGAAAGCCTATAGGCAATTCCTACAAGAATTTGATAGAATATTGGGATTGGACCGCTTGAGGCTCTTTCACATCAATGATTCCAAGAACGGGTTCGGATCGAGGGTAGATAGACATGAACATCCTGGGGCCGGATTTATTGGCTTGAAGGCCTTCTCCTTTTTCCTGAATGATCCGAAACTTGCTCACTTGCCCTTTTTGATAGAAACACCTAAAGGCAAGAATAAAGAGGGACTGGATTGGGATATGGTAAATCTGAACCTTTTGAGAAGTCTAATCAAGAAGGCGAACCATAAATGATAGCATTTGATCTAGAGTGTTCTGAAGGGCACATATTTGAGGCCTGGTTCAATAACACGCAATCATTTGAGGAGCAGAGGGCCAAGGGAATGATCAGCTGCCCATATTGTAGCGATACCCATGTGAGGAAAGTTATCTCTCCTGTGGCCACCAAGACCTCTTCTCAACCTGACGCGAAAAGAGACGCGGAGGCCATCGATTATAGTCGACTGGCGAAGGAAATAGTGGATTACGTGGACAAAAACTTTGATGATGTGGGGACAGACTTCGCCAAAGAAGCATTGAAAATGCACTATGATGTGGCAGAGAAGCGAAATATTAAGGGATCAGCGACTGCGGATGAAGAGAAGATGTTGCAGGATGAAGGGATCGAATTCTTCAAGCTCCCCATCCCCAAGATAGATGACGACAAAAAGAACTGATTCTCCTTATGAAACAGAAATACAAGATACTATCCGTCATACTCCTTAGTTCTCTTGTCATCTTTTTTTTCCTCAGCATCTATATTACGGTTGAGGAGAAAATTCCGCGCAATGCCGTTGTGATAGTCACGGAGGAGGACAAACTTTACCACTCAATTCACTTTGATCATGTTTGTGTGGCTGGTAAAAGGGCCAATACGATGACATTAGGCGAGGCGCTTTCCAGGGGGTACAAACCACACGACCATGATCAGTCCCTTGGGTATTTTAAAGGGAACAGGCGCTTTCTGTTTCATCATCTTCTCTCCAAAATCGGGGTGCAAGCGAATAGCCGTTGGGATAAGAATGGCAATTGGTTGTGGTAAACCCCTGTGTGCCCCTC
>DAOVAK010000446.1 GCA_030671095.1 Deltaproteobacteria bacterium
GGCCATTACCCCCACCCCCTTGGGCGAAGGGAAGAGTACAACCTCCTGTGGCCTGATGGAAGGCATGGGAAAGATTGGCCTCAACGTGGGCGGTGCCCTTCGTCAGCCCTCTGGCGGTCCCACCATGAACATCAAGGGAACGGCTGCAGGTGGCGGAAATTCCTTGCTTATCCCCATGACGGAATTCTCCATGGGCCTGACTGGAGATATCAATGACATCATGAATGGCCACAATCTCGCCATGGTCGCCCTGACCGCCCGAATGCAGCATGAGCGAAACTACAATGACGAACAGCTCAAAAGACTGACAGGGATGAAAAGACTCAATATCGATCCCACCCGGGTGGAAATGGGATGGATCATAGACTTCTGTGCGCAGAGTTTGAGAAACATCGTTATCGGTTTAGGCGGCAGGATGGATGGCTTTACCATGAGTTCCAAGTTTGGTATCGCGGTTTCGTCCGAATTGATGGCTATCCTATCCATCGTGAAAGACCTTACGGATCTCCGCAAACGCCTGAACGAGATCACCGTGGCCTTTGACAAGAGCGGAAAAGAAGTCACCACAGGCGATCTTGAGGTGGGCGGCGCCATGACCGCCTGGATGCGCAACACCATTAACCCCACCCTCATGTGCACTGCTGAATACCAACCCTGCATGGTCCATGCGGGTCCATTTGCCAACATCGCGGTGGGCCAATCATCTATCATCGCAGACCGCATTGGTCTTAAGCTTTTCGACTATCACGTGACCGAGAGCGGCTTCGGAGCGGACATTGGATTTGAAAAATTCTGGAATGTGAAATGCCGCTACAGCGGACTGAAACCGCATGTATCCGTTCTGACCACCACCATCCGGGCCCTCAAGATGCATGGCGGCGGGCCCAAAGTGGTAGCCGGTATAGCCCTTGATCCTTCCTATACAAAAGAGAATCTGAAACTTCTGGAAAAGGGTATTCCCAACATGGTCCATCACATCAACACCATCCGCAAGGCAGGGATCAATCCGGTGGTCTGCATCAACGCCTTCCATACGGATACCAAGAAAGAGATTGCCATGGTTCGCAAATATGCCGAGAAGGCAGGGGCACGATGCCCAACATCTACCCACTGGGCCGACGGAGGAGACGGGGCCATTGAGTTTGCTGAGGCCGTGAAAGAGGCCTGCGAAGACAAAACCACGTTCAAGTTCCTATATCCCTTGGAGACGAAGCTCCGTGATAGGGTGGAAAAGATCGCTAAAGTGGTCTATGGGGCCAAAGGAGTTGCCTGGACACCTGAGGCCGAGGCCAAGGCCAAGATGCTCGAGAGCGATAAAAAGTATGACGACTATGCCACCATGATGGTCAAGACGCATCTGAGCCTCACCCATGATCCGGCCGTCAAGGGTGTCCCAAAGGGGTGGACACTACCCATTCGGGATGTGCTCATCTATTCTGGCTCCAAGTTCCTCTGCCCTTGCGCGGGAACCATTAGTCTCATGCCGGGTACAAGCTCTAACCCGGCTTTCCGCCGTGTGGATGTGGATCCCAGGTCGGGCAAGGTGAAAGGACTGTTCTAATAAAATCCCGCTGGAGCGAGATTTTATATATCGCGGCTTCGCCGCTCAAAACAGCGACGAAGTCGCGTTTCATAAATTCATAGAACTCTGTTCGATGATTTTGTTGTGGTAAGAAAAAACGATCCGTCAGGCGCTTGGACAACCTGCAATCCGAACATGGTGATTGTCTCTGTCAGCGGCCTGCCAAAAAAGAAATCCATCTCCTCCGGATTCAAGGCAAGCTTATCGGCGACAAATGGCCTGAGGTGATAATCGAACTTTAGAAGATCCAGGATCTGCTCCACAGCTTCTTCACCCTTGGATTCGATCTCTCCCACAAGCTTCTCAAGGAGCGCATAGCCACATCTCCTCTCGTGCTCTTCGATCAATCCCATAAGCACCTGGTCCTCTATTGCTTGCTTCCTCATGAGTTTTGGACCCTGGAAAACCTCCAGAAATTCTGTAGTATCCCAACACTTCAGGGCCGCACACTGCAAAGGTCTGTGTTCATAGATGGTGCACGCTTTCCCGGGATCATCATAGAAAATGCATCCCCCGCTCTCTTCTTTTCGTTCCCTCACCTTAACGAGTTCTCTTTCGGTAACCACAAGGCCCTCATTGATGTTATCTTTCACCAACTCCCCCTTCCTTATGGTGTATAGATCTTTTTTCCCAATCAGACCTTTCTTGACCAGATCCAGATCTTCCACCTGCAGCGTGGGACTTCCCTTGAGGCAGCATTCTCCGCATCTTATGCAATGGTCTCGGGGTTCTTCCATATCTAAATCTCGGGTTAAGGTATGAATTAAAAAGGACTATTCCCAACGCGGAAGAATAGTCCTTTCCTGTAAATAATGAAGGCAGCTTCCAATTATGCCCGAAAAAACTACCCGATCTTAAACGCCATGGCAGCGGCTGTATCTCCTGCGGCGCACCCAGCCCAGAGCGCATAGCCACCACCAAGCATCACGACTTCCTCAATTAACTCGGCCATGAGCCTTCCGCCCGTAGGACCTTGAGGATGACCGAAGATGATGGAACTCCCATAGTTGTTCATCCAGTTCACATCAAATTCCATCTTTTGGGCCATGTTGAAGTCATTGACGGCAAAGGGATTATGCGTTTTCAGCGCCTTGAGATCCTCCACCTTCAGCCCTGCGTTTTTAAGCGCCATCTCGGCCGCAGGCACCACGGCTTCAGCCATATGCGCCTTTCTGGTCCGTGAGAAGCCATAGGAGAGAATCTGGATCTCAATCTTCGGATCCGCACTCAGTTCCCTGGCCTTCTCTTGCGTGGTTACGATAAAACCGCAGTTCCCATCCGCCGGATGGGTCTGTGATCCGAAACTGTGGACGCCGCCCGGGAGGACCGGTTTGAGTTTGGCCAGGCCTTCCGCCGTCGAGGGTGTAACGCCCTCATCTTCCTCTATCAACTTCGTCTGCTTTTTGCTGAGCCTGACCTCAGCCGGGAACATGTACCTTTTCTGGAACGCCCGGTCGTCTGCAAGGGCGTCCTGGTATTGTTCATATCTTCTCAAGGCGACAGCATCACATTCCTCTTTTGTTGCACCAATCTCCTTGGCCACATTCTCCGCGGTCTGGATCATCGCACCTCCTGCCCAGGGATCTCTGCTGAAGTGGTCCATCATCCAGTTTTCCGACAACACCTCTCCCCCAGGTCCCGTAGGATTGGGCCACACTGTATGGGGACCATTAGAACAACGGTCAGCCATCAGGTTGAATACTGTCTGAAACATTCCTGTTTCCAGGTTCGCGGCGGATAGGTGCAAACAAGTGGTAGACGTGGTGCAGGCCTGATTAACCATGAGGGCTGGCAAGTTCTTCTTATCATCGGCCAACATGCCCGCGGCCCAGTTGTGGCTGTAGAAAAGGCCTGGCTGGCCTATAGTTATGCCAAAATACATATAGTCTAA
>DAOVAK010000374.1 GCA_030671095.1 Deltaproteobacteria bacterium
TTATCCAGCGGGTACGCACGAGACCGCCCGGCAGAAACAAACCCACCAGGACCAGGACAATCCCATACATGGCCAGGTGAAAAAAAGGGACCTTGGTCCAGAGAAATTCCTGTACCAAGGTGATGAATATGGCCCCCACCAAGGGGCCCAATATTGTGCCTGTTCCTCCTAACATGGCCATGACAATGGGACTCAGGGCAATCTCGAGGCCGAACACGGCCGGAGGGCTGATATAGGTCATATTCCAGACATAGATGCCTCCCACGAGACTGGCGGGGATCGAACTGATAACAAGGGCAAAACATTTGTACAGGGATGTGGGGACTCCAAAGGCTTGGGCGACCTCTTCGTCCTCACGGATACTGAAAAGGGCCAAACCGAATTGGGATCGAGCCACCTGATAGCTGAGAACTATGGTCCCGGCGGCCACGGCCAAAACCAGATAGTATGCGAGCAGCATATTGTTTCCGGGAGGTGTGGAGATACCCCCGGACCCGCCGGTCAGATCCCGTAAGTTGATAGTCACAACCTCCACCAGGCTGATCAATCCAAAGGTGGCTAAGGCAAAATAGGCGCCCCGGAGGCGAAAAAGTGGGTAGCTTACCATGGCAGCAAAAGCTGAGGCCAACAGCGCAGCCAACCCAAGAGATGAGACCAGATCAAATCCCTGGTTGAGCAGGATGGCGGTGGCATAGGCTCCTAATCCAAAGAATGTGGAATGGCCCAGATTCATGTAGCCCATATATCCGCCTACGATATCGTAACTCAGGGCCAGGGTGAAATAGACGCCTAACAAGAATATCACAACAATGGCGTAAGAAGCCCCCATCCATGGCAAGGAAACCAGGAGCGCTGCTGATAGGGCAATGATAAGGTAAAGAGACTTCTTCCCTGTCCAGTTCATTTTCGTGCCCCGAAGAGACCTTCAGGCCTGATGATGAGTATAAGGATCAACAGAATAAAGGCGATAGTGGGGGACCATTCAGCACCACAATAATAAGCGGTCAGGGTTTCGGCCACGCCCAGGATGAGACCTCCGAGGACCGAACCCACAATGCTTCCCAGGCCCCCCAAGACAACCACACAGAGGTATTTTACCGTTAATGGAATCCCCATGACAGGGGTTACCGTAAAAAGGGTTACATAAAAGGCGCCGGCAGAAGCGGCCAAGGCCATGCCGATGCTGAAGGCCAGCGCAGATACCCGGGAAATGGGTATCCCTACCACCTTGGCTCCCTCCCGGCACTGGGTAATGGCCCTGATACTCTTCCCCACATAGGTCCTTCGAAGGTAAAGCTGCATGCCAAGCGCAAGAACAAAAATGAACAAAAGTATGAGAAGGCGTGTTGATGAGATCACCACCCCGGCCAATTCCAATGGCGGAAGTGAGTAGGAAATCCCGGTTACCGGGCGCTCCCAGAAAAAGGCTGTTACGTCTTCGATAAAGAGAGATGCGCCCAAGGTAACAAGGATGGAGGCAACCAACAATTGGTGCGGCGGCTTGTCGCTGATCTGTTTTAGAAGTAGAAGGTAAAATCCGATGCCCAACAGCATAAAGATCGGAATGACCACAATCGCGGAGATAAACGGGTTTATACCTAAGCCCACAAAGAGCCCGTAGCTGAGGAGGGATCCTAACATGAGGAACTCCCCATGGGCCAGGTTGAGGACATTCAGGACCCCAAAGGTGATGGAAAGGCCAAAGGCGGCAAGGCCATAGATACCGCCTAAGAGGACCCCTCCCACCAGGAGCTGGATAAAATCTGCTGACACGGCAATCCCTCTGAGACTCTACTTCCAGGGAGGACGTGGGTAGATATGTTTTCCAGTGGCCACATCTGCCGGATATATAACCTTATATACGCCTTCCTGTATCTGAGACGGATAGGTATTGATAGAGCCATAGCCTGTTTTGCTAAAATACTCTTCTCCCAGCACCGTCTCTATCTTCAGTCCTTTCAGGCTTTCCATCAAGACCTTCTTATCCAGGGTGCCCGCTTTTTCAATGGCGGCACGAAGGACCTGGAAGGCGGCCACATAAGCCGGAGACCAGGGATACATGGGTTCACTGATCTTGGCCTTTTTGAGAACATCGTTGATCAGTTTTGTATCACCCAGCTTCATCCCCTCTACCCAGTAGGATTGTCCGATCACATCGTTGGCAGCGCTCCCAAGGGCATCCCTGAAGATGCCGCTGTGGTGAATGCAGTGGTACTCTTTGGGGTTAAGCTTCATCTCCTTGGCCTGTTTCATAAAGTTGATTGCAAATGGAATGTTAGATGAGACATAGATAATGTCTGGAGCCTCTTTTTTCAGTTTGGTAATAATGGGTGTGAAATCACGGGTTTTGGCCGGTACAATATCACTTGACAAGACCTTCAGCCCTGCCTCTTCGGCGAGCTTATTAGATCCCTTGAAGACACTTAAGGGATGGATTGTATCTTCAACCACAAAGGAAACGCTCTTGGCCTTGCCCTCACTCTTGATCATTTCCCAGTAGCGGTAGGTATAACGTGGCCCTAAATCAATGACCCCCACAACCCACTTGAACCCGCGCGTATATATCTTGGGTGAATTGGCGCAGATGGCTATAAAGGGTACCTGATGGTTTTCACCTGCCGTACTTGCGCCAAAGGTCAGGGGACTGCTGTAGGGTCCCAACAAGAGATTCACCTTATCCACCGTGACCAGGCGTTCATAGTACTTTTTCGCGGTGGCCTGGTTACTCCTATCGTCATAAATGGTAAACTTAACGGGCAATTTCTTGCCGTATTCCTTAACCATGATGCCGCCCTGCTCGTTCACCAGGTCAGCCCAGGCATTCATGAGCCGTTTGAAAGGCCCGATTTCAGACGAAAAATGTCCTGTCTGTGATACCGTAGCCCCAATGTGGATAGCATCAGGAGCGCTGCTGGCAACCACCGGTATGCCGATTAATAAAGCTACGGCCAAACATGTCACCAAAATCGAAAATCTCTCTTTCATCACCTTATCCTCCTATGGTTTGGGTTAACGTTAAAAGATCTAAGTTTCACGGATCAGACGTTTGGCCTTCAGTTCAAAACGGGGTAATTCCCCGAGCTTTGCGATTTCCACATCCGGCGTAACGGTAATCCGGTACTTAAACGTATCGATGAATTGCTGAACCGCCTGATCCATCTCTACCTTAGATATTTGGTTCGAGGCCGGCTCAACCCGGATCTTCATACGTTTTCCGCTGCCCAATTTGGGCACAACAATCTGGTACTCACTGGAAAACTCTTCCACCTGACGGATCAGGTTTTCAATGCCTGATGGGAAGATATTCACTCCGGCAAATTGAAACATGTCATCTGAGCGGCCTAAGATCCCGCCGTCCAAGCGCAGGAAGGTCCTGCCGCAATCACATTTATCCTTGTTAAACCGGACCAGGTCCTTAATGCGGTAGCGCAAGAGGGGCATGCTTTCCGTGCAGAGGTTGGAAAGCACAAGTTCACCCACCTCTCCCGGCCCAACAGGTTCCAGGGTATCAGAATCAAGACATTCGGCATAAAACATGCTTTCAATGATGTGGGTGCCCTTTTGGGCGATACATTCAAAGCCAAAGTTGGAAATCTCTGAAGAACCGATATCGTCGTAACACTTAGCGCCGTAGAGTTCCTCAATGGCTGCCTTTGTGGCGGGCACATTGGCCCCGGGTTCTCCTGCGGCCACTATTATTCTCACCTTTGAATCAGGCAGTGACAGCCACATTTTCTTGGCCGTTTCCCCAAGGTGGAGTAGATAGGTGGGGGTGCCGCAGACCGCGGTGGCGTCCCAATCCAATATGTTTCTTACCCGGTCCTGGGAAGATTGTGCCCCGCCAGGCACGATCATGACTCCGGCCTGCTCCAACGCTGCCTGGAAGCCCCACCAGGCAATGTACAGGCCGTAGCCGAAAGGCACGAAGAGGATGTCAGAGGTTTTAATGCCATAACCGTACATGAAATGCATGAACTGATCATAGAAGTTTTCGGTCCAG
>DAOVAK010000188.1 GCA_030671095.1 Deltaproteobacteria bacterium
CCGGAGGCAAGGTGATATCTATTTTGCTCCTTGCCGGTGGTCTGATCTTTGAGACTTTGAGAAAGATTTCCTAAGTAATAACGGGACATTCTGCGATTAGTTAATGGGCGTACCCGCCTGCCTCGCCTGAGCCCGCCCGGCATTCGTGTGATGGAAAGCCTCGTCTCCTCCGCAGCAGCCTCCAAAGGAGGATGGAATGGCGAATCGGCGAGAGCGATGGCGGGCAGGAAGGCTCAAAGATCAGACCACTGCGGAGTTTGGGTGGAATTTTTTCTGAGATATCACCTTTCGGAGACCGGCATTGCCTCCGACTAGATAACAGCAAATGCCAACACTTTTGAACGTTACCAATCCTTTAGTATTTTGAAAAACCCTCCCGCTTTTCGAAGATCCCGCTATCGGGGGCGGCCTGGAAGCGTGGCCGGAGGCAGGGCCATATCTACATGGTTCCCGGGAAGTGACCCAAATTCTTCTGTTGAGTCCATGCCGACATTTTTGAAGGATATCAAAAAATTGTTTGACAGACATTTCTTTAATGGAATATTTTTTTGCAAACCAATAAGATCGAACGTCTGGAGGGTCGACTATGGCTGGAAATAAAGATCCCGATCGTGAGGCCAAAGCTTACGAAGGTTGGGCCAAAAAGGTGGAAGAAGGTCTCTCTAAGCGCCCAGAGCGAAAGAAGGAGTTTGTGAACACGTCTGGCATTCCCATAAAAAGGGTCTATACACCCCTTGATCAGGGAGAAATGGACTATCTGTCCGACCTGAGCTTTCCAGGAGAATACCCATTCACCAGGGGAGTTCAACCCACCATGTACAGGGGAAAGTACTGGACCATGCGGCAATACGCGGGCTTTGCCACTGCTGAGGAGACCAACAGGCGTTATAAATTTCTCCTGGGGCATGGCCAAACGGGACTGTCTGTAGCCTTCGACCTCCCCACGCAAATAGGATACGATTCAGACCATGAGATGGCCATGGGAGAAGTGGGGAAGGTGGGTGTCGCCATTGATTCTCTCAGGGACATGGAGATCCTATTCAACGGCATCCCCCTCGATAAGGTGAGTACATCCATGACGATCAATGCCCCTGCGTCCATTTTGCTCGCCATGTACATGGCAGTTGCAGAACAGGAGGGTGTTCCCCCTGATAAACTGAGGGGCACGATTCAGAACGACATCTTGAAGGAGTACTCTTCGCGGGGGACCTATATCTTTCCTCCCAAGCCCTCCATGCGGATCATTACCGATATCTTTTCCTTTTGTGCAGAAGAGGTCCCTCAATGGAATACAATTAGCATTAGCGGTTATCATATCCGGGAAGCGGGTTCCACGGCCGTTCAAGAGGTGGCCTTCACCTTGGCCAACGGTATCGCCTATGTCCAAGCCGCCCTGGATGCAGGCCTGGATGTGGACACCTTCGGCCCAAGGCTCTCCTTCTTTTTTAACTCCCATCTGGATTTCCTGGAGGAGATAGCAAAATTCCGGGCTGCGAGGCGCGTCTGGGCCAAAATTATGAAAGAACGATTTGGGGCCAAGAATGCCAGGTCAATGATGATCCGGTTCCATACCCAGACCGCGGGATGTACCTTGACAGCACAACAACCCCCTAACAATATAGTGAGGGTTGCATTTCAGGCCCTGGCAGCTGTGCTGGGTGGCACCCAATCCCTGCACGCAAATTCAATGGATGAGGCCCTCTGTCTGCCCTCAGAGGAGGCCGTTCAGATTGCCCTTCGGACCCAGCAGTTGATTGCTTATGAGTCAGGGGTGACTGATACCGTTGATCCGCTGGCAGGATCCTATTATGTGGAAGAACTGACCCGAGAGATAGAGAAGAGGGTCGAGGCGTATATCAAGAAGATTGATGAAATGGGGGGAGCCCCTGCGGCCATCGAGAAAGGCTATATTCAGAGGGAGATACAGGACAGCGCCTACCAGTACCAACGCGAAATAGAGAAAGAGGAAAGGGTGGTTGTAGGGGTGAACCGTTTTCAGGCGGAAGAGGAAAAGCCCACCAACCTGTTAAGAGTGGATCCTGCAGTACAGATCTCCCAGATAGAGAAGCTAAAAAAGTTGAAATCGGAAAGAGATGACGAAGCGGTGAAAAAGAGCCTTGCCCGATTAAAACAGGTGGCTGAGGGTAGTGGAAATCTGATGCCTCCCATTTTTGATGCCGTGAAGGCCTATGCCACTCTGGGAGAGATCTGTGATGTACTGAGAGAAGTTTACGGCGAATACCAACAGGTGACAACGGTTGGGAAATGAGTTAGCAAAGAGCATGGAGCAGAGAGCAAAGGGCCAATTGTGGGATTCTTAGGGGCTTTCTTTTAGCTCCAGGCTCCTTGCTCCATGCTGGAATGGGGAGAGCTCAATATGAACAAGTCGAAGAAGATAAGGGTTCTGGCTGCAAAGCCTGGCCTTGATGGTCACGACCGGGGGATCAAGGTCATAGCACGTGCACTGATGGATGCGGGAATGGAGGTGATCTATACGGGGCTCAGACAGACGCCCCAGCAGATCGTTGAAGCTTCGATTCAGGAGGATGTGGATGTCATTGCCATGAGTATACTCTCCGGGGCCCACGACTATCTGTTTCCAAGGGTTATGGAGCTCTTAGGTGAGAAAGGGGTTGAGGACATACTGGTCATTGGGGGCGGAATCATTCCTGAGGAAGATATTCCTGCTTTAAAGGAGAGTGGCATTTCAGAAATCTTCGGCCCCGCAACCTACACGGATGAAATTATCACTTACATAAAAAGGCATATCCGAAAGTAGTTATAGAAAGCCAGCGCATTTATAAAATCACCGAACGAAGTGAGGATAAAATCGTTATCACGATTTTATATAAAATTACCGAACCAAGTGAGGTTATTTTATTCGTTCTTCCAGGCCGGCTTTCTCTTTTCCAAAAATGCCTTTAGACCCTCATCAGCATCGTGGGTCTTCATGAGCTCATTCAGATAAATGTCTTCAATCACTTTGAGGGACGGTTCCAGATCATCCCTCAATCCGGCCGTGACAGCTTTTTTGGTAATCCTGAGGACCTCAGCACTCAGCCTCAGATAGGGCTTCAAGAATCCATTCGTTTCAGATTCAAGGTCTCCTTTCTTTACAACCTTGTTCACCAGTCCCAACTGTTGTGCCTCTTCAGCCGAGATAATCCTTCCCGATAGGATCAAATCCATGGCCGCTTTGCGCCCCATGATGCGCGGCATGACCTGAGCGGCAATGGGCGGGAATACCCCCACCTGTATCTCAGGCTGGCCGAATTTGGCGCTCTCATCCGCCACCACCAGATCGCAAAAGATGGCCAGTTCGCATCCGCCCCCCAGACAGTTGCCATAGACAGAGGCGATACTCAGTGTTCCGAGCTTGTCCATGAGGCGAAAGATGCGATGGAAGACCTCAATCATTTTAGGCGCCAGGCCTCCCATATGTTCACCCACATCCACACCCGCAGAAAAGCACTTGCCTGTGGCCTTGAAGAGCACCACCTTCAGATCCTTATTGCCCTGCCAGGCCTCCAGTGCATTGTTAATTTCTTCCATCATAGCGATGTTCATAACATTTGCCGGGGGCCTGTTAAGGATAATGGTTCCGAGCCCGTCTGCAAATTCGGTTTCAATAAACTCATAAGCCATGACATCGATCTCCCTTGAAGCGATTTAGGGTCTTCGTCCTTATTGGAGTACCGGAGTATTGGAGTGTTGGACAACAGGAACGGGACGTAGTCTTTCGTGCTCTAGTTCCACTACTCCAGTGCTCCAACACTCCATTACTCCGTGAGTCTTATGGCAGGCGGGCCTGACGCACGTGGCCCTGCCTGCCATATCAGCGAATGGAGTTTGAAAGCAAACCTACTTTTGGGGTTCGCTCATGACCTCAGCGAACATATCAATATCCCAGGTCGCGCATTTCGCAATGTTCTGACGGAATTTGATAAAGTCAATCACATCTTTGCCGGTCATCTTCTTTGTATTGAAGGCACCGAAGCCCAGGAATGCCTCACCGCTCATGTTAGCGGCCAGCCAGTGCCTGTTCGCATTCTTCATCACATCCCAGAAGAACTTCTTCTTCTGGCGGACACTGTCAATGGATTTAATCAAGCATCCAGGAAACAGGTTGGCAAAGGTCCAGATAATCTTGTCCACTTCCTTGTCCAAAAGCTCAAAATCGGCATTGGCCTGATGTTCTTTGGCAAAGGCGCGGGCCTCTTTGCCCTGGCTTCCAGTCTTGAACTCACCGTAAACGATCTCCCCATCATCCACATATTTATCGGTGATGACCATGGGATTGCGGACCCATTTGCCGTCCACTTTCAGGACCGGAACCACTTTACTGATGAGGGTTTTGGCCTTCATTTTGTAAGCAGACCACATCTCGCAGGAGACACAGTTCCACATGGCGTCCTCCATGCCCAGGAACCATGGGAGGAAGTCCGAAGAACCCCCATCAGGAGCGGAACCATGCCTGGGGCCTGCCTGTCCGAAGATGGCCAAGTCTGAAGCAAGGGCAAGATCACAGGCCATGCCTATTTCCTGGCCACCTGCCACTCTCATGCCGTTTACCCTACAGACGGTGGGCTTTTTGCACATGAGGATGGAATCCACCATGCCGTTGAACAATTCCATGTACTGGCCGTATTCATCGCATCGGAGACTGTAAAATTCGCTATATTCCTTGGTGTTGCCTCCCGTGCAGAAGGAGTAAGGGCCTGTACCCGTAAAAACCACGGCCACAACGCTCCTGTCCAGTGATGAGTTTTGGAATCCGGCGATCACCCCTTTAACCATCTCAGTTGTATAGGAGTTGTACTGCTTCGGATTGTTCAAACGAATCCAGGCCACGTAAAGCCCTTCCACCACGTTCCCTTCTGGATCCTTCAGGGGACGCCTTTCATAAACCACGCATGGGGCGTCCGCATCCGTGCCCCAGTGAACATCCGTATGTAATAAATGATCTTTTATCTCGTCGTCTCTTGGCATCCATTCTAAAGCCATAATCTTCTTGCCTCCTTTGTTTTAAATATTTTTTATCGTTTCAATAAAATTGCTACTCGATTTTATATGGTTTCGGCACTCTGGTTAGGGAGAGAACCGAACATAAAAGAGCGACGAAGTCGCGTTATATAAAATCACCGAACGAAGCGAGGATAAAATCGTTATCACGATTTTATAAAGCGCAGCCGAGCTGCTTACAAAATATTGAACAAGTTCAGGTAATGCATTGAATCTTAGAAATCGGGGGTCAGCACGATGCGCTTGGCAGGAGATCCAGCCGCATGCACCTCCTCAAAGGTCTCCACGATGCTGCTCATGGGCCGTGTCTCCACAAAGGGCCCTATATCTATTTTTTTGCTCAGCACCATATCCAACACCGCCGGGTAATACTCGGGGAGACAGGCCCAGGTTCCTAAGATGTCTGCGTCAAAGGCCATCAGGCGGCCAATGGCATATTCTGTCTTGGCAAGCCCAAACCCTACCACGATCAATTTGCCTACGAAACTGAGCAGGGCCAGAGCAATCTCCTGACCCCCTTTTACACCCGTCACCTCAAAGATCTTCCAACCGAAGCCGGGCAGCCCATTTTCTTTACAGAGACCCCGAAATTCCTTGGAAACGGCCCGGGCGTCTTTGTCTGTGGAGTTAATGACAAAATCAGCCCCATAGTTCAAGGCCCTTTGCAGTTTTTCTGGGTTGCGCGCTATTCCCACTACGGTCTTAGCGCCCAGGGCCTTTGCGATCTGTCCCATATACTGGCCCACACCGCCTGTGATGCCGACCACCACCACATTATCCCCCGGTTCCAGTTCTGCCCTTTTTGCGGCCTGGTATGGCGTCGTGCCCGCATCCGCCACCACCGAAAGATGCGCTAGGGGCAAGTCCCCTCTTTCCTTTACTTCACACAGGTCAATGCCCGGGACAGGAATGTGACTCGAAAACCCTCCATAGACGCCCATGCTGTTTCCAGGCATCATCTGGTTGAGACATCTATTTCCCCGTCGCGTCTTGCATAGGATGCACTGCCTGCAAGGCATTACGGCGGGAATGATCACCTCTTTCCCGATCCACTGT
>DAOVAK010000716.1 GCA_030671095.1 Deltaproteobacteria bacterium
TCACCTTATCGAGAAGTCGAATATAACTACGTGGGTGAACAGTCAATTCCCACGACCGGACTTTCACCGGTTAGACACGCGACCTTATGGGCTGCACACAGGATTGACAGGATGTCCAGGATGGGATGCAATGATCGCTGGAAATCCCGCTACGCGGGGATCCCAAGGCTGCGCCTTGGGAACAATGGGAAACCCTGGAGCAAAAATAAGCCTGCCCGGTTGAATCCCCCAAAGGGGGTCCGCCCCACTTAAATAGTCTGCAGAATTTAACGGGGTAACCGGGGCGGAATTCAACTGGGCGAGCTCATGTTTGTGCCTCACGGGTTCCCATTTTTTCAAGCGATCCAACCATGCCAGTTTCTTGCATATCAACGTAATCTGCGTAATCTGTGGATTAGATCCGTGTCTAGGAGATATTTCAGCAAGAACCATACTCCAGGGAGGTGGAGCCTTTCAAGCCATATGCTCTTTGGACTTCTTAAATCCCCCTGCCCCGCCATAGCTTATTGACCCGCCAACTTGTAACGCCGTAGTTCTAGCGAAGGCGTAAGTTTTGGCGAAGGCGAGATCTAAAGCGACGGCGGGTGAGATCCTGTTCATCCTGTCCAATGAAATAATTCTTTGTGGCTCTGCGAACCCTGCCCGCCATCGCTCTGGCTCAGGCGAGGCAGGCGGGTCTGCGAGAGATATACAGAGACCCTTTCAGGGTCAGCAATCAAGCCACCACTTTGAGTGGTGGTAACTGACTTGATTTAGAGATTTCCTGAGCCTTTGTTTTGGAGGTTTTGCCCACCATGAAATCAACCCCTCATAACCTGGTCATGTCCGCCATGTACAACGGTAGAAAAGGGGATCGGCCCCCTGTGGGAAATCCCACCTCCATTGTCTGTCATGATCTCATGGATGCCTGTGGGGTTTCATTTCCCCAAGCCCATCTGGATGCTCAGGCCATGGCAGATCTTGCCATTGCCGGCCACGAAATCGCAGGCTTCGATACAGTCATGCCCGAATACAGTGTTCATCAGGAGGCCGCAGCCCTCGGATCCCATGTGGACTGGGGGAACCGAGACATGATGCCAGACGCGAAGACCGCTCCTTATGAAGACTTCTCTGATATTGAAGTCCCAGACAACTTGCTGGAGAAGCCCTCTATGCGGGTTGTCCTTGACGCCCTCTCAACGCTTCGCCGACATCTGGGCGCCAAGGTGGCCATCGTGGGAAAGGTCATGGGCCCATGGACCCTCTCCTATCATATGGCGGGTGTTGAGAATTTCCTCCGGCATGTGGGCTACCGTAAGACCGAGAAAGTGAACAGGATGTTGCGGCAACTGATGACCGTGACCATTGCCTACGCGAGGGCCCAATTTCAGGCGGGCGCAGACGTGGTTGTGGTGGCCGATCACGCGACCGGGGATTTAGTCAGCCCGCGGCATTATGAAGAATACCTCCTCCCCATCCACCAGGAGATTACAGACCAAATTGAAGGGCCGTTAGTCCTGCATGTTTGTGGAAACTGTAGGGATCGGATAGAGCTATTTGCCGACGCCGAATTCGACGCCTATCACTTTGAGTGGCAGGTGGATGCCAAGTTTGCCGTTGAAAAGGTGGGGCATCGTATGTCCTTGGTTGGAAATGTAAATAATCCTGAAACCTTATTTATGGGAACGCCTGATGAGGTTTACAGGCAGGCAAGATATGCCATTGAGACAGGGGTCAACATCATAGGGCCTGAATGTGCCATTGCCCTACCCACGCCCCTTGAAAATCTGAAGGCTATCGTCTCCGCCGCCCACGAGGGATACTAGAGGAAAAAGAGACGTAAGGACACAAGGAACATCCTCTCCTAACGCACTCCCGCTGGCTAAGGTTATGCTAATGAGTTTATCAAAAACTAACGAAAATGATTTGCTTTTAGTCTAATTAAAATAAAATATGCTGTTGTGGTCAATTGAAAATGCCCTTATTGCGCTTTTTCAGTATCCTGGTTTTGATCTGCAATTAGCCCGACAGAGGGAGTAAGAGTTCCAGGGTGAGAATTTCAAATTTCTCATTCCGTTTTAGCTTAAATTTCAACTCTGAAGATTATCAATCCATCCGATCGCCTTCTGCTACTCTAAAAAGGGGATTTTTTATAAA
>DAOVAK010000454.1 GCA_030671095.1 Deltaproteobacteria bacterium
CCAAATTAGACGGTGGATTTGGGCCTTTGTTTGATCTTCATGGAAATAGGCTCAAAGGCATTTCGTTCCAAAATACACAAGTAAAAGTTACTAAAATGTCATTGCGAGGAGCCCGCCTGCCTCGCCTGCGCCCGCCCGGCAGTCGCCTGCCCGTCCCGGGCCGGTACGGGCCGGGGAGGCGAAGCCGATGGCGGACGGGCGAGAGCAATGGCGGGCAGGTGGCGGGGAGCGGAAATCCAGTAAAAGCATTTATACCTTTGCTGATGAAATATATTTGATTCCTATAGCTTACACAACCCAGAAAACCTCCATTTAGGGCCTTGCCATCCTGTTTTGCGAGGATTATACTTTATTGCGAGAGGAAAGCCTGCTAGAGGAGGCCATCAGCAGATGGAAAAAGTCATAGTAGATGGGGTGGAAATCCACCTCACCCAGCCTGATCAGGTCCCTATGGTCTGGGTAGGACAGGAAGAACTGATGACCCAGGTCATTGCCGCCTGGTTGGTGATTGGTGACGATGATTTGCCCCTGAATCCGAGAATTGTGGGTAAGCCGGGTGTGGGAAAAACCACTCTAGCCTATCACGCCGGCCGCACTTTGGACAGACCCGTCTATCTTTTCCAGGCTACCATGGATACAAGACCGGAGGATCTGATTGTCACCCCGGTTATCTCTGAAGGAGGAAAGGTGAAATACATGGCGAGTCCTGTGGTTTCTGCCATGATCAAGGGCGGTATCACGGTGATTGATGAGGGAAACAGAATGAGCGAAAAGAGCTGGGCCTCGTTGGCGCCCCTCATGGATAACCGACGTTACGTGGAATCCATTGTGGCGGGCATCAAGATCAAGGCCCACCCGGATTTCCGGCTCTGCACCACCATGAATGATGATGCAAGCACGTTTGAGCTTCCCGAGTATATTCACTCCAGGCTCCAACCCCAGATACTTATCGACTTCCCTGAGCGTGATGAAGAATTGCTGATCTTAAAGGCCAATCTCCCCTTTGCTGAAGAAGAAATCCTGGATTACGTGGTAGATTTTCTCCAGACGGCCCACGAGGCGGATGAGCGCTATTCGGTAAGGGACGGCATTAATATCGCTCGTTATGCCCTGAAAAGACTCGTGGAAAGCGGTGAGCGCTTGACCTCCACTGCACGAAAGAAGAGGACCCTAGAGTATATGAGAGAAGCCGCTTCCATGATTTTGGATTCCACGGCTGCCTTCTATTTTGAGGATTTGCTGGATGATCAGGATGAGGCATGACAAGATTGAGTGGGAGAACGTGCGTATCGTCCCCATTCTCCATAACCGAATGGAGTTCGCCACGGAGGTGCGGCGGCAATTCGAGGAATTCAGGCCTGATCATGTGGCTATCGAATATCCCTCCACGCTAAAGGAGAAAATCCTTCAGGGAATTGAGAGGCTCCCACATCTTTCAGTGGTTCATTATGAGGAAAGTGACGGGACTTTCATCTACCTATTGTTAGAGCCCACCGACGGACAGATCGAGGCAGCAAGACTTGCCCGTGAGAACAGCATTCCCATCCACTTCATAGACCGTGACACGGAGGGGTACCCCCTCGATCTCTCTCTTATGCCAGATCCTTATGCCCTCACAAAAATCGGCCATTTCATATTCTGCCAGGCCTACTTGCGGAAACACCGGGATGACCCTCGTTCTGTGGAGGACCGGCTTCGTGAAAAGACGATGGCCTATCATCTTCAGCAACTAAACCGCAAAGGCGAAAGAATCCTCTTTGTGGGGGGGCTATACCATCTCCCGGGTCTCATGGAGATGCTTGCCCAACAACAGACTGAAGTCATTGGGCGGCGCCATAGGAAAGGTGTGGGACTTGCTCACCTTCACAGGGATTCGAGCAGAGAAATCATGAGCGAGATGCCTTTCCTTGCGGCCAAATACGAGAAATCCAGATCCAATAGAGACGAGGAACCCCCAGATAGGCTTGAAACAAACAGCCAATTGATAAAAATTTCCCGAGAGAATTACTGGAAAAACAGTAAGGAAGAGCTATCTCGAAGCCAGGTGAGGGTTCTGAACAGATTTGCCAGGAACTATGCTCTGGTTTCAGGCGGCCTTGTCCCCAGTTTCTACCAACTCATCGTTGCAGCCAGGGGAGCTGCTGATGACAACTTTGCCTATGAAGTCTGGGACAATGGGAGCGACTATCCATGGCAGACAGAGAACCCTGGTCTTCCGGTGCTGCGCTTGAGCGGGGAGGACCTGTTCCTGGACCAGAAAAGAATAAGATTCCATCGACGGCTTAAGACATTCCGCAGGCGGCTTGTTCCGGTCCCGATCAAGAAAAAGAAAAGAGAACGAATCCCTGGAGAATGGAAGAGAGACTTTCAAGGGCTCTTTATCTGCTCCTATCCACCGGAGGATGTGGTCGTCGAAGGATATGGCCAGTATCTCCAGAAAAAGGCCTTGGAAATCAAGTCCGAGGAGAACAACAGAATCGTCCCTTTCACCACCTCTATGGAGGATGGCCTGGACATTAGACAGACGATTAGGGAATGGCCAACTGGCCCAATCTATGTAAAAGAGAGCAGACCCTTGAAGGGAAAGGTGGGTTCGGTGGTCGTCATTTTCGACCCGGATTTACCGGACAAGGATGGGAAAGAGAACTTCCCCTGGAGGGTGACCTGGCTTGGGGAGCATGAGCAGGAATCGGACATGGCCTTTTACAGCACGCCCGCAGGAGAGGTTATGGACGGGCCAGGAATTTCAAGGTGCCAGTACGGTGGATTCATGCTTACCTATCCTCCCTTGCGTGTTTACGACATATGGAAGGATCCCTTTTTCGATGCGGCGAGGAACAACCCAGAAAGACTGCTTATGTCCGCCATTGACTATAGCCTGGAAAAGCACGTTGTCTATGTGGCGGCCACACCACCTTCAGGCTGGTGCCAGAGCATGGGTTCGAGACTCGGGAAAAAGATCATCTACCTCCCCATAGGCATCTTCTCCCCTATTACGGTGAAAAAGATCCGGCAATTTCACGTCCTAGATGGCCACCACGTGAGAAAGCACGCAAAGGATTATATTTGAGAGACAGGGCGGAGGGAGAATCCAGATGGGCGATAACCTGGATGATTTTGTTCATGAGATAAAGGAGCAAATTTACGAAGAAACGAAAGAAGCTTACGGTGAGAGGGCCTATCAGCGTTGGCTGAACCCCCTTTTTATGGGTTCAATGAACAATCCGGACGGCTATGCAAGATCAGTAGGCGTCTGCGGCGATACCATGGAAATCTTTCTGAAGTTTGAAGGGGGCCGGGTGAAGGAGGCCTTATTCCAGACGGATGGCTGTGGATCGAGTAGCGTATGCGCCTCATTTGCTGTTGAATTGTCCATAGGCAAAGCTCCGGGTGAGCTTTCG
>DAOVAK010000508.1 GCA_030671095.1 Deltaproteobacteria bacterium
ATCTTCAAATGCCAAAAGACCGTACTGATCTGTCCGAGTGAGAAAGGACAGAAAGGTTCCCATAGGTATTTGTAAATATTGGGCGATATCCTCCCGCTTTGCCCCCAACAAAAACAGGGTGAAGCCGATAATCCGGGTGACAATTTTGACTCCAAGGCTTTCATAAGCCTTCTCGATCCGTTTATTACAATGGGTTTTTGAGAAGTGTAGGTCAATCGGGCAATTTGACATATGCAATCCCTCCTTTATTTCTCATACGTTATGGAGGGATAATAGACCTAACCAATCTTCTTTGTCAAAGGAATAATGGCCTTAATGACTACTTTTGTCCATTATTTCGTATGATCTCATAGCAATAAAGGGAAATTCTATTTTGCCAATATTTGATGTAATATTTTCGATACGGTGAACTAGACCAAGGGGATGTGGAACAAATCATCGAAGCAAGCAGCTATCGCCCTCTACCGACCAGTGAAAAGAGGTATTGGAAAGAGAAATCGGTTATTTTGGAATGAATAAAAGTAGAATGCGTTATAATGAGTTCAGAAGACAAGGTCTATTTGTAGGCTCTGGAGTGGTGGAAGCTGGCTGTCGCACAGTGATCGGGCAACGGCTTAAGCAGTCCGGGATGCACTGGACAGTTCGTGGGGCAAATAATATTATTGCTTTGCGCTGTTGTATTCTCAGTAATCGTTGGGAAGATTTCTGGGAGTATCGGGTTTGTGCTTAATGTGTTACCCACAAATTTGTCGTACACCCCCCTCGCTATAAGTTGGTTTTGATGGGCATTATGTGGTATATCTAAGGGGGCTTGGGGTCAGCAATGATCTCCGGCCACCCGGTGTCTCAATGGGCGTTGAAAACTGACAGATTGCGAATCGTTACTTTTGCAGTCCATTGTCACACATCACAATATGTGGGGATTTTCTGTGACAGTCTTTCGGATTCAATAATCTCTGTTACCAACCTCACCCCGGTCCCACCTTGCTTAGGCCGTCAAGCAGGCGGTCTCTATCTTTAGGGTTTTTATATCTGGCACGGCTTCTGACCCAGTAGTCATAAATTTCCTTTACTTCAACAATTCCGGGTTTATCGAGCTCGGCCCAAGCTTTTTCCTCTTGGCCAAGGTACACATATGCGACGGCCAGATATGCTCTTTTCAGCGATCCCATGTCG
Source organism: Deltaproteobacteria bacterium (assembly GCA_030671095.1). The sequence continues at coordinate 1,177 of DAOVAK010000508.1, forward strand.
GGATTAAGTTTGAAGGCCCTTTCAAGGAAAGACGCAGCCTCCTTGAATTGTTCCATACCAAAGTGGGCCAAGCCCAGGGCATACAAATGATTGGCTAGATTATGGGGATCAAGCCGCATTGCCTTTTTCACAAAGTAAACAGCTTCCTCAGGCCTACCGGAATATATCAAAGCGTCAGCCATAGCCACATAACCACCGGCGTCATTGGGATCGACTGCGATAGCCCGTCCTGCTTCGGTGATGGCCTCTTCATGGTAAAGCAAATGAATAAACCTTTTAGATGCGACTTGGTGAGCTAGGGGTGTTGGGTTTTTCATGGCCTCTTGCAAGTATTTTTCCGCCTCTGTGAAACATCCATGACTCCCCAAACCCAGAACCCCCAGAGCCTGAGGCCAATCCCATTGCCTTTCCCAGGTTTCCAAGTAGGTCGAGGCCAGCGCAGCATAGGCCCGCCCATAATGGGGGTCCAACTCAACGGCCCTCTCGAAATAGGGAATTGCCTTTCGGAAATCTTCGGGCGTCCACCGGCGATAATGCCCCCAGCCTTTCAAGAAGGCGTCGTATGCCTCGATGTTATCGGTCTCCTTGCGGGTAACCTTTTGCTGCTCACCCGCTGATAGTTTCAGCGCAAGCGCAGCAACAATTTTCTGTGTGATCTTGTCCTGTAAGCCAAAGACGTCGTCCAGATGACCGTCATAGCGCTTCGCCCAAAGGTGTCCACCAGTGGTGGCGTCGATGAGCTGGGCGTTGATTCGAACCTGCTTATCAGCCTTGCGCACGCTGCCTTCAAGCACGTATCGCACACCAAGCTCTTCCGCAATTTTCCGAGTCTTTATAGACTTTCCCTTGTAGGCGAAAGTCGAGTTGCGAGCAATGACGAAGAGGCCTGAGATCTGTGAGAGATCGGTAATCAGGTCCCCGGTTAGACCATCGCTAAAATACTCTTGCTTGGGGTCCTCACTCATGTTAACAAAGGGGAGCACGGCTATAGAAGGCTTATCGGGCAACTGAAACGCCATCTTCTTCTCGGAGGTGACCTCAATGGGAGGAGGACGGAAGTAAAAATGCCAGATCGCCAGAGCCCCTACCATAATTACCGATACTGCTGCTGCAGTCAAAGCTGCCTTACGGACTTTCCTCCCCACAGCCTTTTTCGCTTTGATAACTCTGTGGGCGGCAGCACCCGGATAAGACAGAACCCGATAGGCTTTGATCGGTTTGTCAATATTTTTGACTTCATGCTCACCTAGAAACTCGTATTCTAGCCCAATCTTGCTCTCTACGGCGTCATAGACCATCCCGGAGATACAAATCTTCCCAGCCTCCGCCAGCCCCTCCATCCGGGCAGCGATGTTCACTCCATCACCGTAGATCCGTTCCCCTTCCTCCAGCACATCCCCCAGGTTGATCCCGATTCGAAACCGCATCCGACGGTTTTCTGGCAACTCAGCGTTTCGTTCGGCCAGCTCCCGCTGGATTTCCACTCCGCAATTGACGGCATCTACCACACTAGTAAACTCGGCCAGGATATTATCCCCGGGGGAGTCCACCACCCGGCCCCGGTACTGCTGGATTAGATGGGTCATGGCTGTTCGGTAGGTGGTGATGGTGCGGACGGTTGCCTCCTCGTCCTCCCTCATGAGGCGGCTGTAGCCCTCCACATCCGCACTCAGGATGGCGGAGAGTCTTCGTGTGAGATCCGTTGTGTTCATGGGATGACCCCCTTGAAGGATTGAAAGCGGTAGGAATGGATAAAGCTTGGGCCAACGATGTCAAAATACAAAAGCCCCCAATCGGGTATAAGAATCCGTAGGAGGCTTTATTATCGGTACCTTCTGGAGACATCTTTCCATAGGTTCCTCTAGAAGGTTAGGTTATGTGGTTGAATTA
>DAOVAK010000354.1 GCA_030671095.1 Deltaproteobacteria bacterium
AACATATACGAGCACTTCCCCGCCTTGAGGACAAGACTGGGGCAACCGGCTGGAAGTCTGAGCGGTGGCGAGCAACAGATGTTGGCCACGACTCGGGCCCTGATGACGAGCCCCAAGTTGCTCCTGATGGATGAGCCAAGCATGGGCCTCTCTCCCATTTTAGTCGGAGAGGTGGGCACGCTCATAGAGGACATCAACCATGATGGGATAAGCATCATCCTGGTTGAACAAAATGCGCGTATGGCGCTCAATATTGCCCATTACTGTTATGTTTTAGAGGTAGGCAGGATTGCAACCCAAGGAACCGGGGAAGCCCTTTCCAGTGATGAGAATGTAAAGAAGGCCTACTTGGGGAGTTAATAACCATGGAACGTGTTGGAAGAACGATAAATGGAATAGAAGATCTGTTACCGTTTGAAGCCGTTCGGTCATTTGAATCTCGGAAACCTAGTCCGTCCCCCGCCCATAGGGCGGGGATCTTCGATGGGCCAGGTCCTCAGGGCCCGGATTCTTTACTCATGATTGATCCGTTCTAAGCGGGGTCGTCCAATCGTTTTCGCGATAACAGGTAGTTAGAGAGTTCTCGGAAGGAACCAAGGAGGAAGAAATGCAGGAAAAGGGGAACATTCATGAGGATGTAACCATTCCTACCCAGTGCAGTCGCTGCTATGCACAGTGTGCCATTCGGGTTCGGCGCGTCAATGGCATAGTGGTAAAGATAGAAGGGATGCCAGAGTCAACGCTCGGTTCTGAGGGAGGGCTGTGTGGGAAAGGATCTGCAAGCATTCAGGTCCTCTACGATCCCAACCGGCTAAAGAAACCCTTAAGGAGGACCAACCCGGAGAAAGGCCTAAATGTGGATCCTAAGTGGAGGGAGATTACCTGGGAAGAGGCCCTTGATGAAATTGTGGAAAAGGTGAAAAAGGTCATTGATGATGATCCAAAAAAGATACTGATTCAAGGCACAACGTGCCGGGTCATGCGCAATACCACGGACTTTCTCTTTCCTATGGCCTTTGGCCTCGCCTCACCAAAGGGGGCACCTTCTGGATGGCCTGCTGGAGGAGGCCTGCATTGTGGTAACGGGGCCCATGAGAACACAGGAATTGTGCATGCGTCTTGGTCCCATGTGCCCGATTTCAGGCTGTGCAACTACGCCGTTTATTTTGGCGCCAGTAAGGGGCATGGCTCTGGTCATTCTGCAATGATCACCGCCAGACTGGCCGCTGAGGCCAGGAGTCGGGGGATGAAACTTGTTGTCTTTGACCCGATGTGCAATTTTGCCGGGGGGAAGGCAACGGAGTGGATCCCAATTATCCCAGGTACGGACGCGGCTGTCTCCTTGGCCATGGCAAATATCATTATTAATGAGATAGGTGTCTATGATAAGACGTACATCACGCTAAAGACCAACGGACCCTATCTCATCGGACCGGATGGTCGCTACGTGAGGGAGAAGGGCAGAAGAAAGGAACCACTAACTCGCCCGGGGCGTTTTAACCTAGGACCACCGGTCGAAGTTGTGGGAGATGATGATGACAACAAGCCCCTGGTCTGGGACGCTGCAGAAGGGAGGGCCAAGGTCTACGATGACCCAACCATAAGGGAATACGCCCTGCTCGGCGAGTATGAAGTGAACGGCATCAAGTGTCGTCCTTCCTTCCGGTTGCTTAAAGACCATCTTAAGACGTACACGCCAGAGCATGCCTCTCAGATCACCGGGGTGCCCGCAAAGACCATTGAACGGATTGCCCATGAGTTTTCTGACGCCGTGCAGGTTGGGAGTACGATTACGATAGATGGCCACGAGCTACCTTTCAGACCGGCCTCTGCCGTACTCTTCCGCGGCGGTCAAGGCCACGAAAACTCACATCATACCTGCCTGGCCGTATCCATGTTAAATGCCATTGTAGGGAATTGCGATGTGCCCGGCGGTACATTGGGTTGGCCGGCGAGATCTCTGGGATATCCTGGAACAAGGCAGCTCAAATTCGAGCCCTACAAGGGTGTGGACGGCATGATAGAGACGGACTACTTCTTCACCAGACTCCACGGGCCATGGCCCCCCCATTTGCCCCATCGAACGGATGATCCTTCCTTGCACAGTATCTTTACACTGGCGCCCTTTACCTTTGTCTATGGTTCCAGTGACCAGGAGGAGATCTGGAAAAAGCTGGGCTTGGATCACAAGTTTGAGATGATGTTTAGCTATGGTTGTAATTCAATCATGAGCTTGGCTAACCCCTTTGTAACGGGAGAGAGTATCAAGAATATTCCACTCGTTGTTGTCTTTGAAATCTTTAATACTGAGCTAACGGAAGGGTTTGCCGATATCGTCTTACCCGACACGAGTTACCTGGAAGAGGCCTCATGGGTCGAGGGCTATGCATTTAATTTTAACCATGCCTTTGGGATGGATGACTGGTGTTATCATATTCAGCAGCCGGTGGTGGAACCCCAAAGGGAAGTAAGAAATGTAAACGATGTGATCAGGGAGATATTGCATCGTCTCGGGAGGACACCCCAAGCAAATGCGTTCTATAATTATTTTTGTGAGTTTGATGAAGAAAACAAATTAAAGCCAGATGAAAAGCTCACCCAAACTGAGATGTGTGACAAAGCGTTAAAGCATTTCTTTGGAGAAGAGCATGGCTGGGAGTATTTTAAAGAACATGGTTTTCTGAGGTGGCCAAAGAGAGTGGAAGAGGCCTATTGGAGATATTTTATCGATGCGAGACACCCTATCTACTTAGAGTATATGATCGACATTGGAGAAAGGGTGAAAGAGGTCACACAGGAACTGGGCCTGGAGATTGACCTTAATCAATATAATCCCTTGATCTCCTGGTTTCCTTGTACAATCCATCGTCTTGAGGACCCGAACTTTGATCTTATTTGCTTTTCCTATCGGGATATCCTGCATACGGGGTCCCATACCATGGAACAACCCTGGCTGGACGAGGCCAGCCAGATGAATCCCTACACATATAGTATTACCCTCAATGCAGGGACAGCCAGGAAGAAGGGCCTTAAAGATGGAGATATCATTGAGGTAGAATCCAATACGGGAGGGCAGGTTCGCGGGACGCTCAAAATAATGGAGGGACAGCACCCACAGACCATGGGCATTGCCGCGTGTAGCGGCCATTGGGCAAAAGGGATGCCCGTTGCCAGGGGCAAAGGGGTCAATTACGACACCCTGATGGCGAACGATCTACAGCATGTGGATCCCGTGAGTCTTAATATTGAAACGGCCGCAAGGGTCAGAGTAGGCAAGGTGGAAGAGTGATTCGGCCTCCCTCGTCAGCCTCGCAATGACAGCTTGAGGGCCTTGTGAGATTCTGGTTAAGGAATAAGAAATGAGGTAATACTTTAGTCTTTTGAAACAGCCGTGCAAAAAGTATTGGTGGGCTGAGCGGGGTTCTCTGGAGGGGCGAAAAACCCTGCCTTCTGTGCAGGTTTTCTTCGACGGCCTCCCTTGCCTTGACGCCTGCGCACACAGGCCACCCAAATAAAGACCGGCCCAAGTTCAATGGTGACAGAACAAGGCCTCAGAGCTACCTCGCTTTGTGCGCCATACTTAAAGGCAGCGGGCAAATTTTTTGGCCCCTCCAGAGAATGCCGCTTAGCCCAGGGGCTTTTTAAACGCCTAAAGTATTACGAAATGAGAAACCGGAGAATAGGAAAGGAGTAAAACGATGAAGCTTGGACGCTTTGTGATTGATACCCATGTGCACGCACAAAGGCATGCAGCTGGACCGGAATTCAAGACACTGGGAATAGATGATCCAAAAAAAATACAATACAAAGATCTCGCCCGGATCATGCCCCACCTGACACCGTACGAGAACTCCAAGAGGCTTCTATACGATATGGAATGTTACGGGGTAGATATGTGTATACTTCACCCTGCTTTCGGGATGAGTAACGAGATTAATGTGGAGCTAGTGGAAAAATATCCAGACAAATTTAAAGCCATTGTTGCTGCCAAAGAGACGACGGACAAGGCCCTGGCCGGAGAAATTGAATGGACCATTGAGGCAGCTGTGGAAGAACTGGACAGACATCTTTCCACGGGCAAGTTTATTGGTATAGGAGAAGGGATGCCCGCACGACCATACGGGAAGAAAACCCAAAAGACC
>DAOVAK010000767.1 GCA_030671095.1 Deltaproteobacteria bacterium
GGTAACATCAGAGAAAGATTTCCCAAGGGTCTTTAAGGCTTCACGGGTGGTGAGCATAACACCACGCCCGGTTGCCTCGAACCTGCCAAGGCTGCCGCCGATCTCTATCGGTTTGCCCGTAACGACGGCGTTGACGGAGTGCCCCGCGTGCATGGAATAGGTATCCATAATCCAGGCCATGGTTTGGGGGGTGGTTCCGACGTCAGGAGCCGGGATATCTCCCTCAGGGCACATAACGATGGATATCTCGGTTGCGTAGCGGCGCGTGAGTTTGCGGAGTTCGGCTTCGGAGAGATCTCGCGGATTAACGATAACGCCACCCTTCGCCCCACCGTAGGGGATGCTTACAACGGCGCATTTCCAGGTCATCCACATAGCGAGGGCGCGGACCTCATTCATATCTACAAGATGGTGGTAACGAATGCCACCCTTCGTCGGCCCGCGGACAGTGTTGTGGTGGACCCGAAATCCGGTAAAAACCCGAATCGTGCCATCGTCCATCGTGACCGGAAAATTCACGGTTAATTCACGTTTGGTATGTCGAAGGAGAGAGGCCATGTCATCTTTGAGGCCAAGGACTGCAGCAGCCTCATCAAATTGGTGGAGAGCGACCCAATAAGGGCTATCCTGCGGGGGAGTTGATCCGTCTGCCAGTGGTTTCATATAAACATTCCCTTTCTTGTAGAGTAGTTTTCATGAGAGTTATCCAATGTAAATATATCCCTAATATTACGAAGACAGGAAGAGAAACATAAGGAGAAGAGGGGAGAAGAAGGACATAAACAAGGAAAAGAGAGAGTAATCTGGGGAGAAGGATGTAGAAATTTGAAAAGAAGCATTGAAGTATATGGAATCTTTATGAGCAAACGATGTTTGCGTCTACATTGAAATATCAGGGATCGTTAAATTCTAACGCCGCTAAGGGATTTTTACAATGGATGAGTGAAATATAACGAGCCGAAGGAGGAGAATAGATAAAGAAGATAGAAAAAATCCTCCAAAGGTGTTATCCAAGGGGAATTAAGGAATCCCCGCAGAAAGATCTCTTTCAGTCTATCAACTGTATTAATCACACACGATGTTACAGCGTCTTATTTCCCGTTGTCACTAGAAGGTGCAGCGGGGGCGAACCCTCCCTCCCACATGGATAAAGGCCTTTCATAGCCGACCAGCTTGAGACCCGTTAGAGCTGCAGTATTCAAATCCATTGCCCGAATATCTTCGGTGGAAAGCTCTGAAATGCTGTTGTGTCCTGACAGCATCGTAAGAATCTTGACTTCTTCAGCGCAGGCATGAATAAAGTTCGTAAGCTTCTGACCGGCCTCAACTGGATCGAGGCGAGCTCGAAATTCAGGTTTTTGGCTGGTGATTCCGTAGGGGCAGTCTCCTTTTTGGCAGGCGTAACAAACCCGGCAACCCATGGCGACCTGAGCCGCGCTGCCGAAACCAACCGCATCAGCCCCCATTGCCATCGCTTTGTACGCATCCAAGCCGTTGCGAATGCCGCCAAGGGCGATCAATTTCACCTTGCGATGAACTCCGTGATCTTTTAGCGCTTGCACAGCTGGAGGAAGACAGGCGATCGTGGGAATGCCTACTCCCTGGGTAACGACATTAGGAGAGCACCCAGTACCTCCGATCAATCCATCGATGCTGATAGCGTCGGCTCCAACCTCAATACAGGCGGAGACGTCCTCATAGGGCCGCGAAGGACCGAGCTTGAAAAGGATGGGGAATTGATAGTCCGTCACATCGCGTATAAACTCGACCATGTGCTTCATGTCATCGATTGTTTGGACATCGTAGTAGCGGCAGGGGCTGAGAGCGTCCGATCCCACAGGTATCCCGCGCACGCGGGCGACTTCTTCGGTCACTTTCGC
>DAOVAK010000034.1 GCA_030671095.1 Deltaproteobacteria bacterium
AAGAATAAACACAGTATTTTTCAAAACCCACAGACCAGGCCACTGCCAAAAAGAGAATGGGACTAGCCAAACGGGAAACAGTTTTACCCGCCTTCGCAGAAAGCCCCGTCCGGAAGGACGGGGATGAATGCGAGAAGGGTATCCGCCGAAGCCTTGGCGCCCGTCCTCTCCATCCTCCGCAGTAGCCTGCTACGGAGGATGGAAAGGAGGATATGCTTCGGTGGGTTTCGCTGAAGCAGTGAAGATGCCCCGTGCGGAAGCACGGGGTGCTTCACCGAAAACCGCCTTGAGCCAAAATCGGTAAATCTTGGTGGCCGGCGGGCCGGAGCAGGGGGTAATTTTCTTTCAAAAAAAGGCTTGACACTATTGCCACACGGTGGTACTCCCCGGGTAGCTCTCATTATCCCACATATATACCTTACGTGGTTGCCCCTGGGAATTAATAGGACTCCCCACCCCTCATCTCCTATAGATTATATTCTCAGGGGCTTTTCTTTTCTGCCCGTTTCCCATGCCTCCGTTCTTTTCCCTCTCCTTGAAGGGCAAAATTCAGGGGTTTTTTGTGGCCGAGAGGTGCCCTGGGGGGTATACTCTGCTCAGCATAAGAAGCAGACTGAAGTGGTTAGGTTTGTTCTTTTTAGGATCATCTTTGACGGCTTCGTAAAAAGTCAGAAATGGGACGGCAAAGTAAAAAGCTCCAAATGTAAGGCTTGCGAATCTTGAGGAATGAGGCGTACTTACAGTACGCCGCAATGATTTACCCTGTTAGATAATGACGACCGGAACGCCTCCACTCTCTAAGATGTGGTATCATTTAATTGATATCCCTAATACCTGTTAGAACGTATCTAACAGGGCGGGGATGAAGCGTAACGCAGCCCTTCGGCTTTGCTCAGGGCCGTGAGCCTGTCGAACGGCAGTTGGACTTTTTACGAAGCCGTCAACTTTCTCGCAGGAGATTTTATAATATATTTTGGAACCCCGCTTTTTACCAGGTTACTGAAAAACCTTAAAATACCGTCATTCTCGCCCTCGCGGGGATAAACTCCGGCGGGAGTTCAAAACATATCGGAATCACTCGCCTTCGCCAGGATGCCCCGTGCGGAACCACGGGGAGGAATGGCGAGAGGCGACCGCGGCGTAGCCCGCAGGGCGAAGCCGGGTTTACCTCGCCATAGCTTTGCGACAGCGGGTGGCTTCGGCGTAGTTCCGCTTGGCTTTGCCACAGATGCCCCACCCTGTGGGCGGGGAGCTTCACTGGATTCCCGCTCCCCGATCCCGGTCGGGGACAAGCCTCGCGGGAATGACATAAACAGATGGACATAGCCTTTCCCAGTAATCTGCTAGTGTCGTGCCCCATAAATTCTTTTCAATCCTCACTGCACCCAATCCTGTATTTTTTTGTTCAATTCCCTTCCTATTTGAGACATAATCTATGTCATATAAAATCGCGAAGGCGATTTTATAACTTGATTTAAGGGCTTCGTCTGATTAATTGTCCCTTATGCCCATTTCTGATATGGTGAGCGTTCATGGATAATTCCAAGCGTAAAACCCTCTATCCCTATGTCCTTGATCATAAGCCGGGATTCTTTCTGACTTGGTTCCTATACAGGCTTTTCAAGAGAGTCAGTATTGATGAGAACATGAAAGAAGACCTGAGGCTGATGCAGAAACAAGGAACTGTGGTTTATGCGATTAAGTATAGAGGGCGGTTGGACTACCTTCTTTATCACTACAACTTCCGAAGGAGACGGATACCCTACCCAAAGATAGCCTTTGACCTTAACATATCCATGTTATTGCCACTTACACGCTTTTTGAAAGTCGCCTTCTCACAACTCTCATCCCTCATCCGACACGGTCATCTTCCCAATCCTTACAAATCTGGATTTTTCAGGGATGCCATTCGAGACAGGACACCTTCTCTTATCTTTCTTGTTGATCCAAAGGGTTTTGCCAGACATTTTGTCCACGCGGAACTAGACCACATCCACTTTCTCCTGGAGACTCAGAAGCAGATGGATCGACCCATTTTTATTGTCCCTCAGCTCATTCTCTATAAGATGACTCCGGAAAAGGACTATACCAGCTTGGGAAGCCTATTTTTTGGCTTCAAAGACAAGCCGGGAGTAATCAGAAAAATGGTCCTCTTCTTTCGGCACAATCGCCGGGCATTTATTGATTTTGCTCGACCCCTCAATCTGAAGGCCTATTTGGAAGGTCAGCCTTCTACAAGGGCTTTGGATGAAATGGCCCTAGAGCTCAGGCAGATGCTCATTGAAAGTATTGATAGACAGAAAAGGGTCATCTTGGGACCGATCATGAAGTCAAGACAACAGATCAAAGAGATCGTGCTCATGGATGAGGGTGTCAGGCAGAAGATCGAAAATAAGGCCCGAGAGGATCCAAAACGCGTGAAGCAGGCAAGAAAAAAAGCTGGAGAATATTTTGACGAGATTGCTGCAGATTTTAACATGACCTATGTCCTGTCTTTCCGAATGGCTTTGAATTGGGTCTGGAAGAGGATCTTTGAGGGCGTAGATGTTGATATGAGCGGTCTGGCAAGGGTCAGGGAATGGGCACGAAGAGGCCCTGTCATCTATGTCCCATCCCATAAAAGCCATATAGATTACCTCATCCTCACCCAAGTGCTCCACGATCATCATATGCATATCCCCAGAATCGCGGCAGGAAAAAACCTGGCCTTTTGGCCCATGGGACACATCTTCAGAAAATGTGGGGCATTCTTCATCCGTCGCTCTTTTACGGGAGCGAGGCTCTACTCGGAGGTATTTGTCAGGTACATCAAGGCACTCCTTGAGGAGGGGCATCCCATTGAGTTTTTTATCGAGGGCGGTAGAAGCCGCAATGGCAAACTGGTGCTGCCAAAAACGGGCCTTCTCACCATCTTACTTCAGGCCTACGAGGAAGGGTTCTGTGATGATCTGATCTTTGTCCCCATTTCCATAATCTACGATAGAATTATCGAGGAAAAATCCTATCTCAAAGAGATTGGTGGCGACGAAAAGAAACAAGAGAGTCTCCAGCAGCTCATTACCGCAAGACGTTTTTTAAAGAGAAGGTATGGAAAGATCTATATACGATTCAACCATCCCTTTTCATTAAGTGAATACCTCTCCAACAGGCAACAAGCAGACAAGGAATCCCACGTCAAGTTGGCCTACCATTTGATCCAATCCATAAATGCGGTCTCCCTGGTTACGCCCCTTTCTCTGGTGGCCACGGCCATTCTCGCCAATCATCGACGAGGGTTTCTTGTTTCGGAGCTTCTTGATACGGTGGAAACCCTCTTGGACTTCCTGAAAAGATGCGACGCCCCTATGGCGGATACTCTGGCTGATCCACAAAAAGCCGTGCAGGAAACCCTGTCCCTTTTGATGGGTTGGAAGATCGTGGAATTGTTAGAGGGAGCGGAGAGAGAGGAAGACACCTTTTACTATGTAGAGGAAGAAAAGAAACTAGAGTTGGAGTATTACAAAAACAGCATTATTCACTTTTTTATACCGCATTCTTTCGTGGCCATATCGCTTCTGACGGGGCCCGAAGAGGTGAAGACATTAGAGTCCATCGTTGTTGATTATGGCTTCTTGAGGGGTCTTTTGGGGAGCGAGTTCGTTTTTGATGGAGATGAGCAACTAGAGGAAAAGGTGATCTCTCTCACTGAGTATTTTTTGGCTTCAAGGTTTCTGACACCCTCTGAGCGGACCTTGGGATATAAAATCACGAAGCTTGGATTTGACAAACTCCCCATATGGGCTGCTTTGACCAAGACTTTCCTCGAATCTTACTGGATTGCTGCCAAATCCCTAGGCCAACGGCAAACCAAAGGGGGAAAGGGGGGGGACAACTTGAAGAATATCGAATACCTGGGAAAGCGATTCCACAAGCTGGGGCTCGTAGATCACATTGGGGCCCTCTCCCGGCTCAACTACAAAAATGCTGCAAGCTTTATTAAAGAAAACATCATGAAGGGCTCGAAAGGTTCAACTGAGGATCCCTCGATTACCCTTGAAAGACTCTCCCAACTTGGCCAGAGACTCTATGAATTATCTCATTACAGATCGTAGGAGTGACGGGGATCTGCAATCCAAAAGCCGTTATGCGATCCTAAACTCCGCCTCTTTCAGTTTGGCGTGGGCCGCCGCCAGCCTTGCGATGGGGACTCTGGGCGGAGAACAGGAGACATAGCTCAGATTCACATGGTGACAGAAACGAATGGCGTCAGGATGCCCTCCCTGCTCGCCGCAAATCCCGATCTTCATATCTGATCTCGTCTTTCTGGCCCACTCTATGGTGATCATCATCAAACGCCCCACGCCTTTGATATCCAAAACCTCAAAAGGATTGTGCTGCAGTATGCCGCATTCGTTATAGAGGGGGAGAAATTTGTTTTCCGCATCCTCCCTCGAAAATGAAAAGGTGGACTGTGTGAGATCATTGGTCCCAAAGGACATGAATTCGGCCAATTCAGCGATCCGACCGGCACGCATACAGGCCCTTACCACCTCAATCATGGTTCCAAATTTGTAGGGGACGTTCGTTTTGAACTGTCTCTCCACCTCTTTGTGGATCTCAATCACATAGCCATGGACCCACTTCAATTCTTCAAGGGTGCACACCTGCGGGACCATGATTTCAGGGGCAACATGGAGACCTTCTTTAATGCACTCTGCGGCAGCCTCCAGGATGGCTTTGATCTGCATGGCGTAGATCTCTGGGTAGGTGATCCCCAGCCTGACCCCCCTGTGGCCCAGCATGGGATTGGTTTCAGAAAGGGCCTTCACCTTTTGAAGCATGGCCTCTTTGGATTCTATGAGGGTTTCTGCCAAATGCCTGTCTTTCAGTTCCTCCAAACCCTGAGTAATCATTTCAAGATTGGTCGCATACCGCTCGTGAAGCTCAGGATCCAGTAGTTTCAAGGTATCCGGCAGGTTGGCCATTCCACCCACTGTCTCCCTCAAATGCGTCAGGTGGTCAATCTCACCTACGAGTTCCTCTCCGGATGGCAAAAACTCATGAATCGGGGGGTCCAAGAGTCTTATAGTCACTGGATATCCGTCCATGATGCGGAAGATTTCTTTGAAATCCTCTCTCTGGAAAGGGAGGAGACGATCAAGCGTTTTCTCCCTTTCCTCCTTTGTGTCGGCCAAAATCATTTCTTGGACAATTGGCAGCCTCTCCGGTTGATTGAACATCCTTTCTGTTCGACAAAGCCCGATGCCCACAGCCCCGTACTTTCTTGCCTTGGCCACGGCATCAGGGGTGTCTGCATTGGCCATCACCTTCAATGTGCCGATATCGTCTGCCCACTCCAGCAAGACGAGCAGGTCTTCAACAAACTCCGGCTCTATGGTGGGAACAACGCCTTGGTAAACATTCCCCGTGCTCCCATCGATGGTGATCATGCCTCCTTCCCTCAGAGTTACACCAGAAATCACCGCCTCCTTTGCCACATGATTGATGACGATCGCCTCGCAACCAGAAACGCAGGGCTTTCCCATACTCCTTGCCACAACGGCGGCGTGGGAGGTCTTTCCTCCCCGGCTGGTCAGGATCCCTTGGGATGCAAAAAAGCCATGAATATCGTCTGGTTTGGTCTCTTCTCTCACCAGGATGACCTTTTCACCCAGTTTTGCCTTGCTCTCCGCTCGGTCAGCATCAAATACCATCTTTCCCGATGCAGCCCCAGGAGATGCTGATAGCCCTTGTGCCAAGACCTCCACCTCTGCCTGGGGATCAAGTCTTGGGTGGAGGAGTTGAGCAAGCATATCAGGTTGAATTCTGAGGATGGCCTCCTGTTCTGTGATCAGCCCCTCATTGACCATATCTATGGAGGTCTTGATAAAGGCGGAGGCATTCATCTTGCCGTTTCTGGTCTGAAGGCAATAGAGTTTCCCCTTTTCAACAGTGAATTCCAAGTCCTGGACCTCCCGGTAGTGGTCCTCCAGGGTATGTCGCAGATCTTCCAGTTCTCGATAGACCTTGGGCATATCCTTTCGCAGTTCCCTCACCGGTTTTGGCGTCCGTATCCCGGCCACCACATCTTCACCCTGGGCATTGATCATATATTCTCCGTATAGACGATTTTCGCCTGTTGCCGGATTTCTGGTGAAGGCCACGCCGGTGGCACTATCATCCCCCATATTGCCGAAAACCATGGTGCATATATTTACTGCTGTGCCGTTGGCCATATCAGGCGTGATATTGAATTCTCTGCGGTAGTCCACGGCCCGTTTGCCCATCCATGACTTGAAAACAGCCTCTATGGCCAGCTCGAGCTGTGTGTAAGGATCAAGGGGGAATGGTTCTTTGTTCTTTTCCTCAATAAGTGCAAGGAATTTGGCGCATGCTTCTTTCAGGGCCTTGCTACCCAGATCCGTATCCACCTCTGCGTTGTATTTGGCCTTTATTTCAGCGAATATATGATCAAAATCCTCATCGATCATGCCAAGGCCCACCGAACCGAAGAGCTGAATCAATCGCCGATAGGCGTCGTAAACGAATCGCTCGTTATTTGTTAACTTGATCAGGCCTCCCACCGTCTCTTCATTGAGCCCCAGGTTCAAGATGGTATCCATCATTCCTGGCATGGACATGGCTGCTCCTGACCGAACAGAAACCAGCAAAGGCTGAACCGGATCTCCAAAGCCCTTTCCGGTCTTATTTTCCAGCTCCGCCATAGCCGCCCTCACCTGTTCCATCAAACCTGGTTCTAGTCCCTTTTCCTTCTGGTCCAAATAGGCGAGGCAGGCCTCTGTTGTAATGACAAAGCCTGGGGGCACGGGCAGGCCTATCTGGGTCATTTCACAGAGATTGGCCCCCTTCCCTCCCAGAAGCTTCTTGTTCTTCCCATCCCCCTCATCAAAGGAGAACACATACGTATTAGGTCCCATTTTGTCTTTCTCTGTCCTTTCTTTTCGTAAATTCAAACAAGTAGGCCAGGACGAGCATGATGGCTGCAAGCCCTAAGATTTTGTACATGGACGCTCCTTGGAAAAAAAACCGGCTAATGAGAAATGCCAGCATGATGGAGACGACCAAACGAATGAGAAAAACGGAAAACGCTTTCATACACGTCTATCTCTCTAGCTAGTGCCCATTTATTCATTTCCGGATGGGCACTAGCTAGTGTAAGTCTTCAGGATCCTTTTTCGTAAAAGAGATGACCTTGGCACCTTTGCCCTTGTTCTTATCTCCCTGATTCTGATCGTTGATCTCTTGTTCCTCTTTGAAAGGCTCCCACGGGATCTCTCCCAATCGCATGGGCTGGCCCCCCATGGTGAAAGAATCACCGCTGATATATTCCTCGCGCAATATCCAGGTCACTGTTTGGGCCGGAAAGGTCAAGAGCAAAAGTGTCACCTGATACCAGTCTTTTTTCACATCAGGTTCTATGGCCTCAATGCGGGCATAAGTGGCTGGCTTGTCTTGATAATAGACGAGGATTATCTCTCCGACTTGGTTCATGGGGTGATTTGTCATTCAATGGTTTTCTGTAACCAAGAGCGAGCTAACATGCCCAGAATAAAAAAAGTCCCTAAAGTCGCTGCTACCAGACAAGGATATGACTCCTCGTTCCTTAATTGTAGCGCATTTTAGGCCCTTTACGTACTGAAAAATTTATTTTATTCACTATCTTTGATGACGCTGCCCGGATCCGTTCTCAGTTTCTCCACCTTTTCTTCAAATCCGCTACCCAGGTCAACGCCCATCTGTTCGGCCCTTTTTTTCGCATGGAGTCCGATGTTGCGGCTGTCCCTGTAAAAGGAGTCGCTTTTGGGGGCCGACGGATCATATGCGTGAAGGCGGTCCTGTTCTGAGACGTGATACGCCACCCTTGAGATCAGTTTTTTCAGCTTCCTTCCACTGCACTTTGGACAGACAAGGCTCTCTTCTTCCTCATTTTTCATGATGAGGCTCTGAAATTGGGCATCACAGGAGCGACATTCATATTCATATATGGGCATGTCTAAATAATAGTTAGTCCTGCCCCACTTGTCGGGGTGAGAACTGAATCAGAAGACCTGCTTCAGATGGTAGGCTAAATGTATCAAACATCCTCGTTATTTTCAAGTTTAACAGAACTAACACATTGTATCTTTCTCCTATGATTAACTACTTTTGAATATTTTTTGCCTTGACACCTTGATGCCCAGATGGCACGTTAAATATTTCACAAACTATGGACTCCTGCCGCCCCCACAGGGCAGCAGCACTCCCCCGGTTCTTCAATAAATGGCCTTCCTTCGGATGCAAAGCCAAATTTCGTCCCGAAGCGAGCACCGACAAACATGAGGAAATAGGAGATAAGAATCCCATGGTTCAAAATGCGGCAAAAGGTGCGGTTATGGTCGTGGGAGCGGGTATTGCCGGTATCCAGGCCTCATTGGACTTGGCTGACTCCGGCTACCTTGTCTACCTGGTGGAAAAAGACTCTGCCATTGGTGGGGTCATGGCGCAGTTAGACAAAACCTTCCCTACGAATGATTGCTCCATGTGTATCATCTCGCCCAAATTGGTTGAGTGCGGACGGCACCTCAACATCGATCTTCTCACCATGACAGAGATCGTGGAGTTGACAGGTGAGGCAGGCAATTTCGATGTAAAGGTCTTGGAAAGGCCTCGCTACATTGATTTGGAGAAGTGCACGGCCTGTGGTGAGTGCGAAAAGGTATGCCCCATCGAAATCCCCAACCTTTTTGACCAGGGGCTTCGAAGCCGCAGAGCTGCCTACAAGCTCTTTCCGCAGGCGATGCCGAGCGCTTTTGCCATTGAAAAGCGGAGTACAGCCCCATGTAAAGCGACCTGCCCGGCTCACGTAAGCGTGCAAGGCTACATCGCGTTGATAAACCAAGGAAAGTACCGCGAAGCCTTAGAACTCTTCAAAGAGGCCCATCCCTTCCCTGCTATCTGCGGCAGGGTTTGCCACCATCCCTGCGAGGAGATTTGCACCCGAGGGGATCTAGACGAACCCATTGCCATAGAGTACCTGCACCGGTTCCTGGCCGATCTGGACTTGTCCAGTGAGACCCGGTACGTGCCTGAAGTGGCGGAGAGGAGAGAGGAGAAAGTGGCCATCGTGGGTGCAGGACCGGCCGGTCTGACTGCGGCTTACTGCCTTGCCAGAGAGGGATATCAGGCCACAGTTTTCGAAAAGCTTCCCGTTACGGGCGGTATGATGGCCGTGGGCATCCCAGAATATCGGCTGCCAAGGGACATCCTTGCGGCTGAGATACAGGTCATTCAGGATATGGGCGTGGAGATCAGAACGGGGGTCACTTTTGGCGAGGATATCACCCTCGAAAGTCTCAAGAAAGATGGGTACGCGGCCCTGTTTATGGCCGTTGGTCTCCACGATAGTCGGAAACTGAATATAGAGGGAGAAGATCTTCCGGGCGCTCTTAACGGTGTCGAGTTCTTAAGGGATGTGGCTCTTGGGAATCAAGTTCGTTTAGGGAAGAAGTTGATAGTCATTGGTGGGGGAAATGTGGCCATTGACGTGGCCCTCACGGCCAAGCGATTAGGCGCTCAGGAAGTATGCCTCGTCTGCCTTGAAACACGTGAAGAAATGCCCGCTTGGGACTACGAGATCGATGAGGCCCTTGAAGAAGGAATAACCATCATCAACAGCCTTGGACCCAGATCTTTTCTGGAAAAAAAGGGAAAGTTAACGGGTGTAGAATTCAAGCGCTGTACGGCCGTGTTCGACGAAAAAGGGGCCTTCAATCCCCAATATGACGAAACTGATCTGACTGTGATGGAGGCCGACACAACGATTATCGCTATCGGGCAGGCCGGTGACTTCTCCTTCGCGGAAAAGGAGGGGATTTCGGTCACGGCTAGGGGAGGATTGGAGGCCGATCCTGTTACCCTGCAGACATCCCTCAAATGGGTCTTTGCGGGCGGAGATGCCCTCTATGGCCCCAAATCTGTGGTAGAGGCCGTCGCTTGTGCGAAGGAGGCGGCGGAGAGTATAAACCGTTATTTAAATGACGTAGATCTCAGAAAGGGAAGAGAAAAAGACTGGTCTTATGAGAAGCCCGTTACAGTTGAAGAGCCCCACGTGCCCCGGATACCTATGCGTAGGGTCTCCGTTGAGGAGCGACAAGGCAACTTCAAGGAGGTGGGACTGGGCTTTGACGAAAAGGAAGTGAGAACTGAGGCGGAGCGCTGTCTTAGATGTGGAATCTGTTCTGAATGCTACCAGTGCGTCTCTGCATGCTTGGCCAACGCCGTGGATCATTCCATGGAGCCAAAGGAGCGAATCATCGAAGTGGGCGCCATTGTTCTTGCACCCGGTTTTACCCCCTTTGACCCCACCCAATATGACACCTACAGCTATTCCGAACATCCCAACGTGATTACAAGCATGGAGTTTGAGCGAATTCTTTCTGCTTCCGGCCCTTTTGAAGGGCATCTGGTGAGGCCCTCGGATCAGAAAGAGCCTGAAAAAATAGCCTGGCTCCAGTGCGTGGGTTCCAGGGATATCAATCGTTGTGATCACAGCTATTGTTCAGCGGTCTGCTGCATGTATGCCATCAAAGAGGCGGTCATAGCCAAGGAGCATAGCGAAAAACCTCTGGATGCGGCCATTTTTTATATGGATATGCGGACCTATGGTAAGGATTTTGAGAAGTACTATGTGCGGGCTGAACAAGAGAGCGGGGTCCGATTTATTCGTTCCAGGATCCACTCCATCGAACCATTGGAAGCTGGCAGCCTGAAAATAATATACGCGACGGAGTCGGGTGAAATCGAGGAAGAAATCTTTGATATGGTCGTGCTCTCCATAGGCCTGGCCCCGGCTCAAGGTGTGTTAGAACTGGCAGAACGGCTTGGGATTGATCTGAACGAACACCAATATGCGCAGACCAGCAGTTTCACACCGGTCAGCACCAGCGCGGAGGGGATATACGTTTGTGGCGTCTTTCAAGGCCCTAAGGATATCCCCCAATCCATCATGGAGGCCTCAGCTTCAGCAGCCGCTTCCACCCAGATACTGGCCAGCGCCAGAAATACCATGACGCGAACCAAGGAATTGCCTCCGGAGCTTGATGTGTCGGGAGAGGAACCCAGGATCGGTGTCTTTGTCTGCAACTGTGGTATCAATATTGGAGGGATTGCGGATGTTCCCGCTGTCCGGGAATATGCCAAAACCCTTCCACATGTGACCCACGTGGAGGACAAT
Source organism: Deltaproteobacteria bacterium (assembly GCA_030671095.1). The sequence continues at coordinate 11,213 of DAOVAK010000034.1, forward strand.
CTTTTCACCTGCTCTCAGGACACGCAGGACAAGATGAAAGAGGTTATTCAAGAGAATAAGCTTAACCGCATCGTGGTGGCGTCCTGCTCTCCACGGACCCATGAACCCCTGTTTCAAGAGACCATCCGGGAAGCTGGCCTCAACAAATACCTTTTTGAGATGGCCAATATCCGAGATCAGGACACCTGGGTCCACATGGACGACCCGGATAAGGCCACAGAAAAGGCAAAGGACTTGGTCCGCATGGCTGTGGCCAAGGCTGCCTTGGTGGAGCCTCTGCAACAGATTATGCTAGAGGTGAAGTCGAGCGTCCTGGTTGTGGGCGGGGGCGTGGCTGGTATGGAGGCGGCTTTGGGCGTGGCCGAACAGGGTTATCAGGCCTACCTGGTGGAAAAAACGGCCGAGCTGGGCGGTGTAGCCCGCAGACTTCGCAGCACTTGGAAAGGAGAAGAGGTGGGTACCTATGTGCAGGAGCTGATTCAAAAAACCCAGGATCATCCCAAGATCCAGGTCTTTTTGGAGACAGAAGTTAAGGACACAACGGGCATCATCGGTAACTTCACGAGCACCCTGGCATCTATAAATGGCAAAGGTTCTACCTCAGTGATGGAGCATGGGGCAACGATTCTGGCCACAGGGGGTAAAGAATTCAAATCTGAGGAGTACCTCCAT
>DAOVAK010000554.1 GCA_030671095.1 Deltaproteobacteria bacterium
GGTGAAGGACGATATGCTGGAGATCCACAAGAAACTTCTGGAGGCAGACTCCATAATTCACAGCGTCCCTGTGTATTTCTGGTCAATGACTGCCCAGATGAAAGCCTATCTGGATCGCTGGTGCGCTTTCTTCGATGCTGAGTGGCGTTGGCACCGATCCTATTACCCCAAAATGAAGGGCAAAAAGATAGGCCTCATCACGGTTTGCGGTGACCTTGATGTTTCCACCGCCGATCCCATCGTTCACAGTTTCAAGACCACATCCCAATTCACGGGCCTGAAATGGATTGGGGTTGTTCAGGCCTCAGCTTCAAAAAAGGGGGAGATTAACAGTAACGAGGCTGCGAAAAAGGAAGCTTACGACTTGGGGAGCAAAGCGGCTGTCTAAGGTTATCACGATCCTCAGAACTCCGCTTATCCCCTTTGCGGACCAGACGCCCCTATACTTCTCTTGTGCCCACTTGTGCAGGGCAACAAAACAACATGTAATATACCGATGCCCATAGTCTTTTAGAAGATAAAAAGTATGAACATTCAAGGATGTAATGTGTCATATCAGATTGAGCCCTATAGATATCGCCTTGAAGAAATTGTCATTGCCATAGATATTATTGAATGTTTATCATGTGGCCTAAAGAGAACTTAGTTCGCTTCGCTCACAATTGGAATAATGGAATAATGGGGTAACCTGGCAATGGTTGCCTGTTGAGAGGGAATCCCGCTTATCGGGATAAGCCCTCCTGAGTAAGGTTTAGTCAACCGCTTAGTAGAGTAACGCCGGGAGGCGAAAGCCGTAAAGGGCGAAGCTCGAGTGCGGCGAGGTGAAGGGTGTAGCCCTGAATCTGACACATAGCCCCGAGAACCAATTAGTTTGGAATTGTGCCTATCCTCTCCATTAGGGCGCAGGCCACGCGGTGAGCGCGATAGAGACGAGTGCAAAGCCGGCACCCCGGGGTCTAAGGCAGCATCGAGCCACACAACGACAAGCAAGTAACCAGGCGAGCGACGATCAAGGAGCTCTTGGGGAATCAACCGCAATGGAAGTACCCGAGTACCACGACCAATGTAAAAAGAGGGTGTGGGATGGCCGCGTCGCGAGTGATGGGGACCGGAGAGCCGCAATGGCCTAGCGATGAAGCGACTAATCCCCGCTGAGCGAAGGTCCCCACGGTTTGTCGGCCGCGAAAGGAGAAACACTGACACTATGCAAGGAGTGATAATGCAGTGGCAACGGATCTGACACGGATAGGGGAGAAGGCACGCAAGGAACCGGGCTTGGTATTCACCAGCCTGTACCATCACATCTATGATGTGGACAATTTGCGGGCCTGCTACGAAACACTGGACGCCAACAAGGCGACGGGAGTGGATGGCGTAACGAAGGAGGAATACGGGCGAAACCTTGAAGAGAACCTGCGGGATCTGTCGGGGAGGCTCAGGCGGATGGGATATCGACCGGGGCCGAAACGGCGGAGCTACATCCCGAAGTCGGGCAGCGAGAAGGGTAGGCCGCTTGGAATCAGCAATCTTGAAGACAAGATAGTGGAGGAAGCGACCAAACGGACCCTGGAGCCCATCTACGAGGCCGTATTCGAGGATAGCAGCCACGGCTACCGACCGGGGCGCAACCAGCACAAATGTCTGGATGCCTTGGGCCGGACGATCCAGCAAAAGAAGGTCAACCACATCGTTGAGGCCGATGTCAAAAGCTTTTTCGACAAAGTCAACCATGAGTGGATGATCAAATTTTTGCGACATCGAATCGGGGACGAGCGTGTGATCAGGCTGATCATCCGGATGCTGAAAAGCGGCATAATGGAAGACGGACTGGTCCGGGCCACCGAGGAAGGTACCCCTCAGGGGTCGATCCTTTCGCCGCTGCTGTCGAATATCTACCTGCACCACGTGCTGGACCTGTGGTTCAGCCGACGAGTGAGCAGGCAAAGTCGCGGTGAGGCCTATTACTTCCGCTTCGCCGATGATTTTCTGGTCTGCTTTCAGTACAAGGACGATGCGGAAAATTTCCTCAGGCGCCTTGGGGACCGACTCAAAGGATTCGGGCTGCAACTGGCACAGGAGAAAACCCGCCGCATCGGATTTGGGCGGTTTGCCAGGGAAGACGCGCAGAGGCGCGGAGCAAAGCCAAAGGATTTCACCTTTCTGGGTTTTAAGCATTACTGCGGAAAGACCAAGAAAGGGTACTTCATGGTCAAGCGCCGCACCAGCCGTAAGAAACTGGGTCAAAGTCTGCGCAAGTTCACCGATTGGGCAAAGAAATCCCGCCATGTACTGAAGAAAGGGGAGATGCTCAGGCAGGCAAGAGCACGAGTGAGTGGCCACCTGAACTATTACGCCATAACGGACAACCTGGAGAGGAGCAGCTACTATGTCTACCGCGCGCAACATATCTTGTTTAAATGGCTCAACCGCAAGAGCCAGCGCAAGGCATACACCTGGGAAGGTTTCAAACAGGCACTGGCCTGGGCGAAATGGCCCAAACCCAGGGTCCGCAAAGACCTGAACCCGTTTCGTAGAATGGAGGCGCACTGAATGGCAAACCGAGGAGCCGGATGTATGGGAAAGCCGCTTGTCCGGTTCTGTGAGGGGCCGGGGAACAACGAATGGCAATAGATTAAGAGCCCCAGACACGTAGTAGTCGCGTGCGATGAGGCGTTCAATTAAAGTCTGATAGGTGTATCTGATCCCATTGCCCATTTGAAGACCCCGGTCTACTCGAAAGAACTGGAGTATTGGGAAAAGGAAAAGCGGTTGTGAGGGTTTTCAGGAACCAAGCTTGAATAATAATGCCTTAACTATTGAACGGGCGGTTCTTCCATCACTCCATTACTCCACCACTCCATAAGCCATTGAAATCCCAACAAAGCAAATCCCCTCTGGGGAT
>DAOVAK010000588.1 GCA_030671095.1 Deltaproteobacteria bacterium
TTGTCAGGACTATGAATTTGACCGCAGCTACATGCTCAAGTCCATACCGCAACGATGGGGAATTAGCAAAGCTCTCAGGGTCTCGGAGCTCTGCCACTTGATTACCTTCGCACTTTTGGTTACGGTGGGGATAATGGCTGGGTTAGGGTCGGCATACTATGCGGGGTTGGTCCTTATTCTGGCCTTTCTCGCGGTTCAGCACTTTATTGTGTCTCCGGAGGACCTGTCCCGGGTAAATGTCAGTTTTTTCACCATGAATGGTTTGATTAGTCTGGTTATTCTTGTTGCCACCCTGTTTAGTCTGTAACAAGATGTTGAAAAACTGAGAAACAGCTATATTTGTCATACCGGACGGGGCAAAGCCCCGCCTATGGCATGGTATCTAGAAACCGGTTGTTTTCCTGGATACCGGACATCCGCCTCAGGCGGATTCCGGCATGACGTAATCGTCCAGTTCCTCCGAGCATTCAATGTATTTCAACATTCTGATTAGTTACAAGAGTTTAAGTTGTCGCCACAACAACATACTCTGAATGTATAATTGCGTGGAATCTTCTTACACCATATCTAAATCTATTATTGAGGAGGAGTTGTGGACCAGGTAAAGGTATTTTTGGACGAGAGCGACATTCCCAGACAGTGGTACAATATTCTGGCCGACATGCCGTCACCGATGAGTCCGCCGTTGCATCCAGGGACCGGACAACCCGTGGGTCCCGACGATCTGGCTCCGGTTTTTCCAATGAACCTCATCGAACAGGAGGTAACAACTGAACGCTGGATCGACATCCCGGAGGAAGTGCTGGAGAAGTATCTCCTGTGGCGTCCTACCCCGTTATACCGGGCGCGAAATCTGGAGAAACTGCTGGATGGGCCGGTGCAAATCTACTACAAGAATGAAGGGGTGAGCCCGCCGGGGTCGCACAAGCCCAACACTGCGGTGCCTCAGGCCTATTACAACAAAGTGTTTGGCATAGAACGGCTGTCCACAGAGACCGGTGCCGGCCAGTGGGGAAGTGCACTGAGCATGGCGTGTCAGATGTTCGGCCTTGAATGCCGGGTATTCATGGTGAGAGTAAGCTATGAACAAAAGCCATACCGCCGGATGATGATGATGACCTGGGGTGCCAACTGTATTCCCAGCCCCAGCGACCTGACTCAGGCAGGAAAAAAGATACTGGCCGCAGATCCCGATTCCCCTGGAAGCCTGGGTATAGCCATTAGCGAGGCCATTGAAGATGCTGTTGCCGATGAGAAGGCGCGCTATTCTCTGGGGAGCGTTTTGAATCATGTGCTCTTGCATCAAACGATTGTGGGATTGGAAGCCCAGAAGCAACTGGAGAAAATCGGCGTCTATCCTGATGTGGTTATGGGGTGCGCCGGTGGGGGCAGCAACTTTGCGGGAATTTGTCTCCCTTATGTGCGGGACAAAATCCACGGCAAGGATATCTCTATTGTCGCGGCAGAGCCCACCTCGTGCCCAACCATGACCCGTGGTCCTTTTGCCTATGATTTCGGGGATACGGCCATGACCACACCCCTTTTGCCCATGTATACCCTGGGACACGATTTCGTACCCGCACCCATCCACGCAGGCGGCTTGAGGTATCATGGGATGGCGCCTATCCTCAGCCACCTGGTCAAAGAAGAGGTCATTGAGGCCAGAGCATTTGACCAGATCGAAACTTTTTCGGCGGGAGTGCAATGGGCACGAGCCGAAGGATTTATTTCGGCACCCGAGACCAATCACGCCATCGCAGCAGTTGTTCAGGAAGCCGAGCGAGCTAAAGAGGAAGGCAAGGAGAAAGTAATACTATTTAACTGGAGCGGCCATGGGCTGGTGGACCTTGCAGCATATGACGCTTTTCTTTCCGGCAAACTCACTCAGTATGAACTGCCTGAAGAGGAGATTCAGAGGGCTCTGAAGTCCATCGAACAATTCCCTAAGCCATGAGGCGGGAAGTTGGCTCTATTCACTACAATTTTAAATCTCAAATATCCTTTCGTGACCTTCGTGGTGCAATCTTTATCTTTTATTTAGAGGGCCAGTGATGAGCAACCAGCTGGAAATTAGGTGTCCCAAGCTTGGCGGCGAGGTTACCTTCGCCTACTGCCTCGTAGAGGGTGGCGATCTCCCCTGTCCACGCACCATTGTTTGCTGGCAGCCATACTTTCCCGTGGAGGACTATCTTCGGGCAAAGTTGACCCAGGAACAGTGGGATCGGTGTTTTAGTCAGGCACCCAAGGAAAAAATCGTCTCTTTAGTTGAGCTGATCGAAGCGGCCAAGAAACGGAAGAAGGCAGAGGGTTGAAACGCCTTGAATTAAGATTAACTACAGAGGCAAAGAGAACACAGAGGAGAGAGTTTTTTCCCTGGCGGGAGACAGTTATCGTCAGTCGTCCGTTGTCCGTTGTCCGTAGCGAAGGTAAGATGACTTTAGTGCAACGGACCACTGACCACTGACAACGGACAATTTGGAGTAATCTCCAAATTCATAAACAGGAAAGGGCCATGGGTGATGCATCAAAGCGACTAGTTGTAGGGATATCGGGGGCCAGCGGGGTGATATACGGACTGGAAATGCTCAGGGTCTTGAAAGACCTTGGCTATGAGAGCAACGTTGTCCTTACGGAAAGAGCGCGTGAAAATTTCCTTCTGGAGACCGACCACTCGCTGGAAGAGGTAGAGGAGGAGGCCGGCCGAATCTACGACGACGCTGATCTTGCCGCTCCCATTT
>DAOVAK010000223.1 GCA_030671095.1 Deltaproteobacteria bacterium
GCGAAGGGCTTGGCCGCAGGCTCCTGTAAGCCTGTCTTTTGCAAGGGCAGAACATGTGACGCATTGATGGACGAAGGAGAATGCCGTTATCCTTCACTGGCGCGTCCTTCCATGGAGGCTGTGGGGATAAACGTATTCAAACTCTCAAAAGATGCAGGCTGGGATATTCATATTATCCTCAAAGATAGTGACCCTGAGGCCGTACCCAAAGGGATGCTGGCCGGACTTATTCTCTTGTCATGAAGAGAAATTTGGAGACATGGAACACTTTAGAGGTCAGTTCCACTTCTATCCCCAGCATTCCATTATTCCATCATTCCAACATTCCGGTTGGAATAAACAAAACAGTTATTACAAAGATAAGATATCAGCAAGTCGTAGAATTTTCGAGACGGTTAATGAGGAGAGACAATGAGACCACTGGATAGAATCAAAGTTATCGAGATGGCGGGTCTGGCCCCATCTCCGTACTGTGGCATGATACTCGCGGATTTTGGGGCAGATGTGGTCATTGTGGATCGGCCATCAACGGGGGCACCAGAAATCCCCAACATCATGGCCAAAAACCCATTTGACAGGGGGAAGCGCTCCATGAGGGTCGACCTGAAGACAAAGGAAGGCATTGCAGTTCTCCGTCAGATGATCCAGCTCTATGATGTCATCTTAGAGCCTTACCGCCCCGGGGTTATGGAAAAACTGGGCCTCGGCCCGGATGAGGCCATGGATCTGAACCCGAAGCTGATCTACGCACGCCTTACAGGTTGGGGCCAAAACGGCCCCTATGCCAGCATGGCCGGACACGATATCAATTACATTGCCCTTTCAGGGGCCCTTTCCCTCTTTCGAAGAAAGGGAGAAAAACCGCTTCCTCCCTGCAACCTCCTGGGGGATTTTGCGGGCGGTGGCATGCTTTGCGCCATGGGTATCCTACTCGCTTTGATAGAGAGGAGCACTTCTGGGAGCGGACAAGTCGTGGATGCGGCTATGGTTGACGGCGCGGCCAACATCTCTACTTTTTTTTGGGGCCTCTTGGGCAATCATCTCATGACCCTCGATATTGGAACCAATATGCTGGATAGCGGCGCGCCCTACTATCAGACCTACGAAACAGCGGATGACAGGTTTATGTCCGTGGGCGCCATAGAGGGACGATTCTACGCAGAGTTGTTGAAAGGGCTTGATATTGATCCATCCACGCTGCCCGATCAGCATGATATGGGCAGATGGCCAGAAATGAGGAATCGCTTCGCTGAAGTGTTCAAGACAAAGACGCGGGATGAATGGGCAGCCATCTTTGATGGTAAAGATGCATGTGTAGCCCCCATATTGGATATGGATGAGGTGGATAACCATCGCCATAACAAAGAGAGGGATCTTCTTGTTGAAGTAGATGGTGTCTCCCAGCCGGCCCCTGCCCCACGGCTTTCCAGGACACCCGGGAGTGTTCAGAAACCTGGCACGCCCAGGGGCTCTGAAACCCGAGAAATCCTTGACGAACTGGGATTTACAAGTAAACAAATCGAGGCCCTTTTTGTAAAAGATATTGTTGAGTAAAACGCCCAAGGGTTTCCCCGCGCATAATGCCAAATGTCAAAGCCCAAATTCCAAAAGAATGCCAAATGCCAAAGTCCAAAATTCAAGAGCTATGGATGAAGCGTTTTTTTGAAGATTATTTGACATTCGGATTTTGACATTCGGATTTTACTTTCGCTGCAACGTCCGACCGGTTTTATTGCCCTCGCCCTTTTAACTCAAGATGTACTTAAGATGAAAATACTACTGATTTATCCCTATTTCATCGAAGAGCGGATTCAGATTGAAGATATTACGGTGCCGCCCATAGGAATTTACTATGTGGGCGCTGTCTTGAAGGAAAATAACTATGAGGTTGAGATACTAAACTGGCATGCCATCTATAAAACGCCTGAAAAAATCGAAGAAGTCCTTACTGACAAGAACCCAGACGTCATAGGGTTTTCTATCCTTCACGCAAACCGTTGGGGCGGAATAGAAATTGCTCAGATTGCCAAACAACTGGATCCAGAGGTGAAGATTGTTTTTGGAGGAATCGGCGCCAGTCTCTTATGGGAACACCTTCTGGGGCATTTCCCAGAAATAGACTTTGTGGTGATAGGTGAAGGAGAGTACACCTTCCTGAATCTAATCAAATGGATTGGGGAGGGAGATAAAAAGCCTCTTCAAAGTATCAAAGGGATAGCCTTTAGGGAGAATGGTAAAGTCGTAAAGACAGAAAAAGCTGATCTCCAGCCTGATCTTGATAAACTGCCCATTCCAGCCAAATACTTTGCGTATCAGCACCTCTCCTCGACACGGGGCTGTGCATGGAATTGCACCTTCTGTGGATCACCTGAGTTCTGGGGACACAAAATAAGATCTCGCTCCACAGATAACTTTTTAGAAGAACTGGAGCAGCTTTATGAAAAGGGCATCACGCTTTTCTACATTTGCGATGACACATTTACCACGAACAAAGAGCGCGTCATCGAAATCTGCAGGAGAATTATTGAAAAGAATCTCAAGATCACCTGGTTTGCCATCTCAAGAGCCAATCATGTGAATGATGAAATCTTGTACTGGATGCGAAGAGCAGGTTGCACCCAGATAAGCTATGGTGTGGAGAGCGGGTCTGAGAAAATTAGAACTGTGTTGAACAAAAAGATCAGGACTGATCAGATCAAGAAGGCTTTCTCGTTAACCGTTCAGTACGGCATGCTGTCAAGGGCCTATTTTATATATGGCTCTCCTGGAGAAACATGGGACACCATACAAGAAACCCTGGATCTCATTCATGAAATTAAGCCCTTGAGTATGATCGCTTACATCCTCGATATATTCCCGGGTACCCAGCTTTACGCTGACCTACAAAAACGCTCTCATGTGACGGATGATGTCTGGTTAAACAAGATAGAGGGGATTATGTATTTTGAGACAGATCCCAATCTGTCAGACGAACTGATTCTGGCCTTTGGCAAGAAACTGAGAACCGACTACTATGAGAACATCCACAAGTTCGTTGACGCCATTCATCTTGTAGATAAGGAAGACTTGCATGAGATGCATGCAGATTTCTGTTCAAGACTCGCAATGACCTTTAGTCATGGCGATTATTCAAAGATTGATGTGATAAGAGATAAGGACAAAATTGCTGAAAAACTTTACAAAAAATCATTGGGCTATTATCCAAATCATAGGGCCTACTTGGGATTGAGCATTGTTAAACAGAAGGCTGAGGCGTATAAAGAATCCATTGAGGTTCTCTCGGAAGGCATTGAAGTCTTCCCGGATAGCAAAGCCCTGAATGTATGTTTGGGATTGAATTACTTGAACTTAGGAGATTATGAGGCGGCCCTTAAATACTTCAACAAATTCCCCGATTCAAAAGATGCCCTCTATCACGCTGCAACATGTTACAAGGGACTGGGAGATTCGGAGAAGGAATCTACATGCCTGGAAAAACGCCAAAGGCTGGAGCAAGGTTTGACTTAAGTTATCATGATACCCATATTGTATCCTGGGGATCTTCGTCAGTTCCGGAAGTTCTTCACGGCGGTCCCTTATTGTTTATCTGTTTTTCACTTAATCTTTGACCAAATCATGAAAGGAGTGAAGCTATGCCAGCATTGAAAGGATCCAAGACTGAACACAATCTATTGGCCGCGTTTGCCGGCGAATCTCAGGCCCGTAACCGTTACACATTCGCTGCTAGTATCGCAAGAAAGGAAGGTTACGAGCAGATCAGCGGCATTTTCCTGGAGACCGCGGATAATGAAAAGGAGCACGCCAAAGTCTTTTTCAAGCAACTTGAAGGCGGTGAAGCAACGATAACGGCGGGTTACCCGGCTGGTGTCCCCGGAGACACTCTCGTCCAGTTGAAGGCGGCAGCCGCTGGTGAAAACCTGGAGTGGACCACACTGTATACGGGTTTTGCCGACGAAGCCGCTCAAGAGGGTTTCAAGGAAGCGGCCGAGGTCTTTAAGCAGGTCGCGGCGGTCGAGCGTTGGCATGAACGACGCTACAACAAGCTGATAGAGGCGGTAGAAGGAGGGACGGTATTTAAGAAGCCGGAAAAGGTGCTTTGGAAATGTCGAAATTGTGGTCGCGTGATGGAAGCATCAGAGCCTCCGGCCAAATGTCCCACATGTCAACACCCGCAAGCCTATTTTGAACTCTTTGTCGAGAACTACTAACAACCGTTTCATTGAGAAGGGATCTTTACGCATGCCGAAAGGGGCGTGGGTCGACGAATATAGGGTCAGTGGGGACAGTCCGAGCGTGTAGAGGCGCTCGGACAGTCCTCTTTCTGAGGATGATAGATATGGGCTGGATCTCTTCTTGTGAAAGGTAGAGAGAAGTTAGAATCTGTGGCAAATTTAGAAAGGTAGATAAAGGGTAGATCATATGAAGCGAGTCTGTATTTGCCTATTGTGTATTGGAATTTTGTTTTGGTCAGAGGTATACGGAGAAACAGAAGAGCGGGCCGATCTTCCAACCCTGCTCTCATCTCTTCATCTACCCGCATCTATTGAGCTTTGTGGTGAACGGGTGCCCATTGAAAATCAAGAGGTACGAGAGCGATTTGAAAAGGAAATCCTGCTTTCCCTCTGGGATCGGCCGCAGGTCATCCTGTGGCTGAAGCGCTCGCGTCGCTACATGCCTCATATTGAAAAAATGCTGGGAGACAACGGCTTGCCTGAAGATCTCAAATATGTGGCTGTTGCTGAGAGCGCCCTCCTTCCCCATGTGAGATCGGGAAGGGGGGCAAGGGGATTCTGGCAATTTATAGCCGGGACGGGAAGAAAATATGGGCTGGTGATTAACAGGCGTATTGACGAGAGGAGAAATCTTTTTGCGTCAACCCGGGCCGCCATTCGGTATTTCAAAGACTTGCACAAAACATTTGGGTCCTGGACCCTTGCTGTTGCCGCCTTTAACATGGGAGAACAGGGGCTCATGACAGAAATGATAGAACAAGACAGCAACAATTACTATGAGCTCTACCTTCCCCTTGAAACACAGCGATTCATATTCCGAATTCTCTCCGTAAAAATGATTTTTGCTGATCCTGAAAGATATGGTTTCAAACTCAACGAAGAAGACTACTATCCCCCGCTCACATTCGATAAGGTTGAAGTGACCTGTGAGCGGGAAATGCCCATCCGAGTTATCGCAAAGGCGGCCAGGACGCATTTTAAGGTGATCAAGGACCTTAATCCCGAAATTCGAGGCCACTACCTCGCTAAAGGTAGCCACCATATACTCGTTCCCAAGGGAGCCTCAGAAGGATTTGAGGCCCGATATCAAAACGCGGCAAGAGATCATTTGACCAACGAGAAGGAGCAGATCTATGTGGTGAAAGAGGGGGACAATCTTTCTTCCATTGCCGACAGGTTTGAGGTCCCCCTCACATCCATTATCATTTGGAACCGGCTTAACCCTAGGCGTCACATCCATCCGGGACAACGCCTTGTCATTTATCCGAATAATATGAAACCTGGAAAAACGGGCAGTGAGAAAAACGAGAACGGAGGCGAGT
>DAOVAK010000710.1 GCA_030671095.1 Deltaproteobacteria bacterium
CCTAACGTTGCAAAAGTCGAGGATGTTGCAGATCCACGGCGTCAAGGGTGGGCTTCGACTGAGCTCAGCCGAAGTCAAGCTGTAGTAAGCTACCGCGAACCCTTGACAACAAAGGAGATGCAGTATCCTCGGCTTTCCAGACTTTTTGGATCTCACGATTTGTTGACTCCAAAAATGAGCATTGATGAAACTGAAAACCTTGTTATTCTTTTTTTTTAAGCATCCCTTGCCATGTTTTTTATGCAACGATAGGGTTAAGAGAATTCAGAACAAGCTGAGTGTGCTTCGCGCCCTGGGCTGCAGATCTTCTCTTTCAATTTCTTGACATAGACCCACCGCTCTCCTATACTGCCTCGGTTCAAAGGATTTGTGGCTCTAATTGTCTCTTATCCGCTTACTTTCCCCCTCACCCCGACCCACTATGACCCGACCGAGCTACTCGACCTGCTCACTTCGGCCCTGAGAGCAGAGCCGAAGGGCTCGCCCACAGGTCTCGTCGCGGGCCGCCGGGGAGGAGGGGACTTCAATGCATTCAGAAGGAGGGTTCGATGAGTTTTAATGCGAATGATTTCAGAGATATTGATCCCGGCACGCGGGTGCTCATGGGGCCAGGCCCGAGTGATGTGCCCGCACGCGTGCTTCAGGCCATGTCCGCCCCGTGCATTGGCCACCTTGATCCCTATTTCTTGTCCGTCATGGATGAAACCCAGCGGCTTCTCAGATTTCTCTTCCAGACGGAAAACGCCCTGACCATACCTGTGTCTGGCACAGGCAGCTCAGGGATGGAGACCTGTTTTGTCAACCTGGTGGAACCGGGTGACGAGGTGGTGGTTTGTGTAAACGGTGTGTTCGGTACGCGAATGTCTGACATTGTGAACCGCATCGGTGGAGAGCTCATTCGTGTGGATAGCCAATGGGGTAGGGCAATTGACCCGGAAGTTGTGCAGAAGGCGGTAAAGGGCAAAAGACCCAAGGTCCTTGCCGTTGTTCATGCAGAGACTTCCACGGGTGTCTGCCAGCCTCTTGAGGACCTGGCAAAGATTGCAAAGGACTGCGGTGCGCTGTTTCTGGTAGATATGGTGACCTCGTTGGGCGGCATGGAAGTCTCATTGGACAAGACGGGTGTGGATGCGGCCTACAGCGGGACCCAGAAGTGCATCTCTTGTCCACCTGGGCTCTCTCCCATCTCTTTCAGCTCAAAAGCCATGGAGGTCCTGGAGAACAGAAAGACCCCTGTGGTGAGCTGGTACTTGGACATGAGCATGGTGCAGAGCTACTGGGGAGCTGAGCGAAAGTACCATCACACGGCCCCTATTAACATGATCTATGGGCTTCGTGAGGCATTACGCATCATTGCTGAAGAGGGCTTGGAGGCGCGTTTTGCCCGCCACCAACTGAACCACAAGGCACTGGTTGCAGGCGTGGAGGCGATGGGCCTGTCCATGCTGGTGCCAGAGAAGGAGCGACTGCCCATGTTAAATGCCGTCTGGATTCCGGAAGGGGCTGATGATCTAAAAGTCCGCAAGGCCTTGCTGCGTGAGTTCGGCATAGAGATCGGCGGGGGTCTGGGGGACTTTGCCGGGAAGATATGGCGCGTAGGGCTCATGGGTCACGCGTCCCGCCCAGGGAATGTCTTTCTCTTCCTCTCCGCCCTTGAGACGGTGCTGAAAGGCCAGGGTGTGAAAGTGAATGCAGGAGCCCTTGAAGCAGCATCCGGAGTTTATGCCGAAGGTTAGCCTGACTAGGGGTGGCGAAGGTAACGATTCATCTGCGAACTGAAGTGTTGGATTTAGGTTGGCATGGGCATAAACCGGAAATTCCAAGCACCAAATCCGAATTATCAAACAAATTTAAAATACCGAATGCCCCAATGACCCAACTCTCTTGCTCTCCGCTCGAATGTATAAGGATCCAACAAGACTTGGCGATGGCAGGCTGGAATTGGGAATTGGGATTTTTTATTTCGGAAAAAGCACAGACTCCGCGTGAAAGAACGGTGACTTTTGATGAAGAGAGAAACACTCATTGCCAGACTTAGGGATATTGTCGGGGAGGAGAATGTTCTTTTATCCGAGATGGACCTCACCCTTTATGGATACGATGCATCCATGGAGAAAGGACGGGCCGATGCGGTGGTCCTGCCCGGTTCAACGGAAGAGGT
>DAOVAK010000098.1 GCA_030671095.1 Deltaproteobacteria bacterium
CTATCAAGAGCACGGAACAGAGAAAAAGGTCACGGAAAACCGGGACTGTCAAGAGTTGGGTCTTGACTTTTCCCAACCATTCTTGTATCTTACAACGAGTTGTTCGATTTTCTAAGTGATTTCAATAACTCTCACGGAATAGCAGCAAGAATTAATGTATGCCTGCCACTTAATTTTATGGATAGAAGTCAAGGAATCGCCTAAAAGAACCGTACGATATTCCTGAGTCCAGGCAAAAGAGATAGGGTCTAAGCGTAGCGTTGTACTTTTAAATCAAGATTCTAATGAGGCATCTGGGGTGGCCACGAGCCTATTTTGGATGCCTTATTTTCTTTGTGTACTTGGACGATGAAGAACTTTAGAATCCATCTGAAAGATCAGTTAACCAAAGAGGTGGAAGCAAAGCCCATTGCAGCGCAGGAGGCTTTGCGGCACCTCCATGTGGCAAACTTGGACAAGGTGATGGCCGTTAAGATAGATGGTGAAAGCCGGGACCTTTCAACTTTGATAGACTCTGAGGTGGCACTGGAACCCATTTTTTGGGAGTCAGAAGAAGGTCTTGAGATCTTACGGCACAGCACGTCTCACGTCATGGCCATGGCCGTCAAAGAGCTTTTCCCTGGTGCGAAGGTGACTATTGGACCTGCCATTGAGAACGGTTTCTACTATGACTTTGATTATGAACGGCCATTTAAGGAAGACGATCTTCCAAAGATCGAAGCGAAGATGAAAGAGATCGTCAAGGCAGACCTCCCCTTCAAGAGAAGTGAAATGACAAGCGAAGAGGCGATTGCACTGTTTAGGGACAAAGGGGAAGATTATAAGGTGGAAATTATCGAAGACCTGGGTGAGGGAAGGGTTTCCCTGTATACGCAAGGGAGTTTTACTGACCTGTGTCGTGGACCCCACCTTCCTTCTACGGGACGAATAAAGGCTTTTCAGCTGACAAAGGTGGCGGGAGCTTATTGGCGTGGCGATGAGAACAGGGCCATGTTGAGCCGAATATATGGTGTGGCCTTTGCAGAACAGAAGGCACTGAAGAAATATCTCCACAGACTGGAGGAGGCCAAGAAGCGGGACCATGTTAGACTGGGCAAAGAACTTGGCCTTTTCAGTACCCATGAAGAGATAGGGGCAGGTTTGATTGTTTGGCATCCTAAAGGGTATATGCTACGGCATACCCTGGAGGACTTTGAGATCCATGAGCATTTGAAGCGTGGCTACGAAATGGTGAAAGGCCCTCAACTTCTCAAGACAGAGTTATGGAAAAGGTCAGGGCATTTTGAAAACTACCGTGACAACATGTATTTCACTGAGATCGACGAACAATCCTACGGTATCAAACCGATGAACTGCTTGGCCCATATGCTCATTTACAACTCTAAAATTAGGAGCTATAGGGATCTGCCTAAGAGATATTTCGAGCTGGGCTTGGTTCATCGGCATGAACGATCCGGGGTATTGCATGGCCTTCTGAGGGTGAGGGAGTTTACTCAGGATGATGCCCACATCATCTGTACTCCGGAACAGTTGGACGGGGAAATAAAAGGCGTTCTTGCTTTTGTAAAGGATGTCATGGGCATCTTTAAGTTCGACTATGAACTTGAAGTGAGTACACGACCGGAGAAGTCAATCGGGTCAGATGAAGACTGGGAACGGGCCACCACGGCCCTGATGAAGGCAATGGATGACAATGATTTGCCCTACCAGATTAATGAGGGAGATGGTGCCTTTTATGGTCCCAAGATCGATGTGAAGCTCAAAGATGCCCTGGATAGAAAATGGCAGTGTGCAACAGTGCAGTGTGATTTTACATTGCCAGAAAGATTTGATCTGTTCTATATAGATAGGGACGGGCAGAAACATCGACCGGTCATGATCCATCGAGTGATTCTGGGTGCCCTGGAGAGATTCATTGGTGTGCTCATAGAACATTACGGTGGTGCCTTCCCCACGTGGCTTTCCCCTGTGCAGGCGACTGCCCTCACAGTGACGGACAGAAACATACCACATGGTGAAAAGGTGTTGAAGTCCTTGTTGGATGCGGGTATAAGGGCGGAGGCGGATTTTCGGAACGAGAAGTTGAGCTTAAAGGTCAGGGAGGCGCAGCTCCAGAAGATTCCTTATATGTTAATCATTGGTGATAGGGAATCTGATAAAGGGGGTGTCACGCCTAGACTGAGGAGCGGTAAGAATCTTCCGTTTATGGCCGGAGATGAATTTACCGCGTTAATTGATGAAGAAATTAAACAAAGGAGGTAGCGGCTATAGTTAAGAAGACAGACTCTATCAGGATAAATCGTCGGATCCGTGGCAAGACAGTGCGGCTGATTTCCGTGGACGGAAGTCAGCTTGGGATTGTGAGCATTCAAGAGGCCCTGGACGCTGCAAGTGAGGATGGGCTGGATCTTGTGGAGGTTGCACCCAATTCAGACCCTCCAGTTTGCAGGATCATGGATTATGGTAAATTTAAATACCAATCCAGCAAGAGAGAACAAGGGGCCCGAAAGAAGGGAAAAGCCTTTCAGGTCAAGGAGATTAAACTCAGGCCACATACTGAGGACCATGATTTGGGGTTCAAGATTCGGAACCTGAAAAAGTTTCTGGACAAGAAAAACAGGGTTAAGGTAACCGTGATCTTTCGGGGCCGCGAACTCGCTTACAAGGATGTGGGCAAAGAGCTTCTTCAAAGGATTGCTGAGGCAGTCATGGATGTAGGAACGGTGGATCAACCTCCCAGAGAAGAAGGACGGAACCTATCCATGTTTATTGTCCCCAAGTAGACCCATCATCGCAAATTATAAAATCGCTTCACGATTTTATACAACGTCCCGCCACAATTCTGGGCGGGACTCAAAAAAGGAAATTCCCATACAATCAAGTTACGCCTACCAAGAATTGCATTCAATTTGCTGGGGCGACATCATCATATGGAGGCCAATGGATTGGGGTTTTATAGACCACGTGACAACAATGTGGCGAAGTGTTACAAATGTTTAACACAAATGTTAAGATTTTGTTTTATATAGCCGGCTAAAGTAAATGGAGGATTGAAAATGCCCAAAATAAAAACCAACCGTGGAGCAGCCAAGAGATTCAAATCTACGGGTTCAGGCAAGATTGTGCGGAACAAGGCCTTTGCCAATCACATCCTTACCAAGAAAAGTACCAAAAGAAAGCGTAACCTACGCAAATCCGGTCTCGTCCATTCATCAAATAGGCAGAACATCACGAGACTGATTCCTTATCGGTAAAAGGCCTCCAAGTCTGATCCGTGATAACTGAGCCCTTGAACATCATTCTTTGTGAGGGCTTACTGGAGAAATTCTTAAATGAGGTTCAATTATGCCAAGGGTAAAAAGAGGCTCTAAAGCGAGACAGAGAAGAAAAAAAGTACTGAAAGCTGCAAAAGGTTACAGAGGGGGCCAAAGCAGACTCTTTAAGACGGCATCCATCTCTGTGAACAGGGCGGGGATGTACGCCTATCGGGATAGGAGGGCCAGAAAAAGGGACTTTCGAAGACTCTGGATCGTACGCATTAATGCGGCCGCCCGAGAGAACGGACTCTCTTACAGCCAACTTATGGGGGGACTCCATAAAGCAGGAATTGATTTGGATAGAAAGATTCTCGCAGAAATGGCTGTAAATGATCCTGCGGCCTTCGCCCAAGTGGCCGACATGGTTAAATAGAAAAGGTGTAGCCGACGAAAAGGTCGCTTCATTATCCGGCCCCGTTTGTCACGGCAGGCGGGGCCTAAATGTACACGGGTCGTTTCCATGATAGGAGAAGTTGTTTTCAGATGAGAGAAAAGCTTCTTGAAATGGAAAAAAGGGCGCTCAAAGAAATTGAGACCTTGCAAGATCAATCCGGTTTGGAGAAATTCCGGATCGCCTATCTTGGGAAAAAGAGCCCGATTGTCTTGGGAATGAAGCAATTGAAGGACTTGCCTGCAGAGGAAAGGCCCGAAGTGGGCCAGCTGGCAAACCGTATAAAGGCCAATTTATTCGGACTCTATGAAGCGGCGCGGGACAGGATAGAGTCTGAAAAGTCGAAAGAAGCACCCCTTCTGGATATCACGCTTCCGGGCCGAGAACCTGTCATAGGACATCTTCATCCCATCACCCAAGTGACCAAAGAGATCTGCAACATATTTTTGCGGATGGGATTCAGGATCGTGAAAGGCCCAAATGTGGAACTGGACTATTACAATTTCGAGGCCCTTAGTATCCCACGCGATCATCCGGCCAGGGATATGCAGGATACCTTCTACATTTCTGACAATGTGGTCCTCAGGACCCACACATCCCCTATGCAGGTCCGGGTCATGGAAAAGCAGTCCCCTCCTGTCAGCGTGATTGCGCCTGGCAAAGTTTACAGGAGAGATTCTGACGTGTCCCATACGCCCATGTTTCACCAGGTGGAAGGACTACTGGTGGACAAGGGCGTGAGCTTTGGTGACCTGAAGGGTACGCTCACCAGCTTTGTGCATCAGTATTTTGGTCGAGATACAGCGCTCCGTTTCAGGCCCAGCTTTTTCCCTTTTACTGAACCGAGTGCAGAGGTGGACATCCAGTGTGTCATATGCGGAGGGGAGGGCTGTCGGACCTGCTCACATACAGGTTGGCTGGAGATCCTGGGGTCGGGCATGGTGGACCCAGAGGTTTATCGGTTTGTGGATTACGATGCGGAGATATACTCAGGTTTTGCCTTTGGGATGGGGATTGAGAGAATCGCCATGCTCAAATATGGTATTGATGATATTCAACTCTTCTTTAAGAACGATATGCGTTTTTTGAGACAGTTTTAGATGGAGTACTGGAGTATTGGAGTGCTGGAGTAATGCGTATAAGAGCTGAATCCAACACTCCATTACTCCATCAATCCATTACTCCCTCCGGGGCGTAGGCCCTACGGGCCGGAGGCCAATTGCTGAGCGAAGCGGAGCCGAACCTATATGCGCGTAAGTTTAAACTGGCTCAAAGATTACGTGAAGATTGATATACCACCCCAGGATCTGGCTGAACGCTTGACCATGTCCGGCCTGGAAGTGGAAGCTCTGGAGCCGCTGGGCCAGTCCCTTCAAGATATCCTGGTGGCAAAAATAGTATCCGTAAAGCGCCATCCTGGTGCTGATCGACTCTTTATCTGTCACATGGATACGGGTGATGGAGAAGTACCCGTGGTCTGCAGTGCCCCCAACCTCACGACAAGCGCAATAGTCCCCATGGCCCTTCCAGGCACCCAATTGCCGGGAGGAATGATTGTTAAAGAAAGCCACATAAGGGGTGAACGCTCTGTGGGTATGCTTCTGGCGGAAGATGAGATGGGCCTTACCGATGACCACACGGGCATCATGATTTTGCCCTCTGACCTCTCACCTGGAGCAAAAGTCCCTGAGGTCGTCCCTTTAGAAGATTGGGTTTTTGATATCAGCATTACGCCCAACCGACCCGACTGCGCCTGCGTCATGGGCGTTGCCAGAGAAATTGCAGCCCTAACAGGTGAGAAACGGAAGCATCCTGAGATAACACTAGCGGAAGGTGACACGCCTATTGAGGGTCTTACGAGGGTCACCATAGACGATCCCATAGGGTGCCCCCGCTATGCAGCAGGTATGATCCAGGGGGTTGAACTGCGGCCATCCCCTTTCTGGATACGATACCGTCTCCACGCCTCAGGCGTGAGAGGCATCAATAATGTGGTAGATGTGAGCAATTATGTGATGCTGGAGATGGGCCAACCCTTGCACGCCTTTGATTTTGATCGGCTCAGAGAGAACAGGATCGTGGTCAAAAGGGCGGAGGATGGCGAGATATTCAGCACTCTGGATGGGCAGTCCCATACCCTGAACAAAGAAATCCTGATGATCTGTGACGGAGAGCGATCAGTGGCCGTGGCAGGCATCATGGGTGGTCTTAACTCAGAGATCTTTGCCGGATCTACAAATGTGCTGGTGGAGAGCGCGTATTTCGATCCCATCACCATACGCAGAGGCTCGAAAAAACTGGGTCTCTCCTCGGAGGCTTCCTACCGATTTGAACGGGGAATAGACATCGAGGGCGTAATCACCGCCTTGCGAAGGGCCATGATGCTCATTCACCAATTAGCGGGTGGCAAGATTATCAAGGGACTCATCGATAATTATCCGAGGCCTTTCAGCCCACCGGTCATCGATCTGAGGATTGACAAAACCAATGATTTCCTCGGGACCTCCCTTTCCCGGGAGACCATAGCCGGCTATCTGAGGGCGCTGGAGTTGCACGTGGAAGAGGTGGATCCGAATTTGATCCGAGTCATACCACCCACATATCGCGTTGATATCACAAGAGAAGTAGACCTTATGGAGGAGGTGGCCAGGCTAGAAGGATACGACAGGATTCTCGTGACGTCACCTCATATAAGGCCTTCCGATGAAGGGGATTTGCCCGGGCTTATACTTGGTGACAAGATGCGAGAGATCATGGTGGGCCTTGGTTTTACCGAGATTATCACATACAGCTTCATCTCACCAGATTCGGCCGAGTTCTTGGGGGCGGGGAAGGATAGCCCCCTCCGGTCCTTTGTCGAATTGCTGAATCCGCTGACCATAGATCAATCCGTGATGAGAACCTCCCTCGTGCCGGGGCTTTTGGATGCGATCCGAACCAATACCTTCCATGGAGAGAAGGACCTGAAACTCTTTGAGTGGGGCAAGGTATTTATTCATAATGAAACGGCGGAACTCCCTGAAGAGGAGCCTTTTTTGGGAGCCATCATGACCGGTTTATCGGATCAAAAGGCCTGGTATCGTGGAGAGCGGGATGTGGATTTTTATCACATTAAAGGGGCTGTTGAGGCGCTGTTGAGCACGCTGGGAGTGGATGGATTTGTGTTCAAAAGGGACCACATTCCGCCCTACTATCATCCTGAGGTTTCGTCTCAAATTCACTTCTCAGATTCCGTCATAGGACATGTGGGCCAAATTCTGCCCGAGGTTATGAAAAGCTATGATTTGGAATCGGTGGTAGCCTATCTCTTTGAAGTGGATATAAAGACCCTTTTGGAGCAGATGCCAGATAGAAGGGCATTTGAACCCTATACCAGGTTCCCGGCGGTTTTCAGGGATATTTCGTTGATCGTGGGCCGAGGCGTGGCGAGTGCTGAGGTACAGGAAATTATAGAGAGCGAGGGAGGAGAACTCATTGGGGCCGTAAACCTTTATGACCTTTATGAAGGAGGGAAGATCGACCCCTCTGAAAAGGCCCTTACTTTCAGGATCTGCTACAGGTCGAAAAAGGGCACTTTGGATGGACGGGAAATCAACCGTTTGCATGAGACCATCATCAATCAGATAAGGCAAAAGACCGGTGCTCGATTAAGGGAGGGTTGAGGAGGTTATGGAGATCCCTGACGATAAGAAGTATTTTAGAATAGGTGAGGTGAGTCGTATTATAGGTGTTCGACCCTATGTACTCAGATATTGGGAGAGCGAATTTCCCCAAATCCGGCCCTATCGGGCCGACTCCAACCAGAGGACATATCAAAAAAGGGACCTGGAGACTATCTTTAAGATAAAAAAGCTCCTTTATGAGGAGAGGCTTACCATCGAAGGTGCCAGAAGGAAGCTAAAAGAGAACAGGTCAAACTCGCCCCCTGTGGAGAAAGAGCTCCTGAAGGAGATAAAAAGTGAGCTTCGAGATATCCTCAAGGCCCTGTAACTCCCTCCATGCCCGCCAGTTCCTTGAGAGTATCATTGAACCCCAAGGTCTTGATGCTATTTGAAAACCATCGCTAGAGCTGTCATTGCGAGCCCTTCGTTTTCCTCAGGATAAACTCAGCGAAGCAATCTCTGAAAATCCCCCCGCCCGCCTCGCCTGAGCGAGCAGGCTCGCGATGGCGGGCAGGCCCAACCCCTCTTTAGCAAAGGGGGGCGAAGGGAGGATTGCTTCGTCCCCCGCATCAAGTGTGGGGTCCTCGCAATGACATTTTACTCGTCTTGTTAAATTTGACTTTAAGCAGAAAAGCTCTTCCCCAGTCTCATCCAATCTAACAGATAAAGATCTCCAAAGGCACCTTACTGATCAATCGACACCCTGAGTCCGTGACCAGGAGGACGCTCTCGATCCCTGCCGCAAATTCAT
>DAOVAK010000373.1 GCA_030671095.1 Deltaproteobacteria bacterium
AGTGGTAATCAGCATAAAGGGGGATAACATCATGAGAGGCCCACCACATTTTGATCCTCTGTTTGTTCTCAATTCAATTTACAACGGCATTGTAACAATTGATGCTGAAGGCATCATCATGTACTTTAATTCGAAAAAAAAAGGTATCCAACCATGGGCTCAATATCCATTTAAGACCCAATAGGATAATTTTGTCCTGACATAGCCACCTTTTTTATAGATGACCCTATTTCGCTCCATAGCGAATAGCGATTTTGACAATTTCCTGTGGGATGCATTATGATATCGGGGGAACGTCCCTACTCCCCGTTTTTTATTTTTGTGCCTCTGAAAAACCCATTTGCGTTAACAATTTAGCCAAATACAAGTAAGTTTGCATTTGGAAAATAAAAGAATAGGGGTTTTAGAATATGAAAAATAAACGTGCTGCTGAGCTTTTTATCAAGTATCTTAAATTATCAACATTTCCTGTAGCTTTGAAAATGTGCACTTGCAAAGATGAACTCCCCGTCGGAACAAAAATTCCCCGTAAAGAATGGGGGGTGGATTTTCGAGCATGTCAAGCTGCACACGTGGCCCGAAGAGATGGATTTACTGTGGCTGTATCACGCGACGAGATGCCATGTCCTACAGGGTCGGTTGCACTGGGATTTTTTAAGCCCACCGAGTTGTATTGGAGTGGCCTCTGTTTTTCTCCACCATACCAGAGCCAAGAAGCAAGAAAAATTAAAGCTAGGAATACCCCCAAATTAGAGGCGGGCAAATATGAGTTTATGGTGGTTGCCCCTTTAGATAACGCATCTTTCGACCCCGATGTAATCTTGTTTTATGGCAACCCGGGTCAGATTACAAAGCTTGTTCAAGCAGCTGTTCTGAAAACTGGTGAACCCCTTACCGCAAAAACAGTATGTGGAACAGCCTGTTCAGAATGGGTGTCAGCAGCTATGCTTACCGGGGAATGCCAATATGTCTTCCCATGTGATGGAGAAAGGAGGTACGGTGCTTTGGACGAAAGCGAGATGGTTTTTTCACTCCCTTTCGAAAAAATGGAAGAAATACTTGAGGCGTTGAAAATCAGTTACTATGCGAAAGAAGGTCGAAAAAGATATCCTACCGAAAGATTTTTAATCCATCAAGGCCCCATTTCAAAGCAATACGAGATGCTATTAGATTCGCTGAGAAAAGATGGAAGACTTAAATAGATAGAAGAGGGGCACTAGATAGCAATCTCAGAAGCACATTACGAGCTAAGAAGGGCAGCCACATCTTGCTTGAATCAAAAGAAGTGATAAGGACTCACCTTTTGTTTTGAAGAATATAGAGGGAAGAGACGTATATGTCAAAAGAAACAATCCCGCAAGAATCATACATGGCAAGAGGAATAAGCGAAGGTTATACTGCCAATGAAGTTATCGTACCCTAAAGAGTCCTGGTTTCACAAAGACTGTTGTTGTCTCACCTGCTTTATACGCTCTAACCTCTCCTCAATATCGGGGGCAAATGATGCAGTTGGTTCCAAGATGATTTCAGCGGTGAGTCGCGCTGTCGGCCCAGTCACATCGCCACATTTAGCATGATCTTCAAGACTTTCCAGGGTATTGTAACCGGCTTCTTCAACAATTCTTCCGACCGAGAGTCTAACCTCATCGCACCGAAGGGCACCGAATATCTCCTTAAACCTCTCACAAAGCCTCTTCGCTCGGAGCATCGCCTCCAAATATTCAGGCTGCTCGAGAGCTATTTTCCCAGCCTCGTATTGAGCCCGCCCATATGCTAATCCTATGGCCATGACCCCTCCGAGCAAAGCTCCACATACCTCGCGGGTCCTCGCAACGCCCCCACCAAAGGCAGTTGCCGCTTTGAATGCCTCGCCGTCTCCAAGGTTAAAGTGTTGCTGGAGTGCCTTGAGAACTGCTTGGCTACATCCCCAATAAAGCACCTCACTATCATGAGAGCTCCCTTCGATCGCTCTTACGAACTCCTCCTTATCCTTCTCTCCCATCTCCCGCGCTTCTTGAATTGACAAATGATGGTGGATCATAATTTCCCCTTTCCAGTATGTAATTTCCACCGTCATTATATCGCTCTGGGGGTAAGGTTTCAAGGTCGTAAAGGAAGGACGCGTTTATCTAACTTCGAAACACAATATGCAACTCTTTTGTTCACAAATACTCCCCTTTATTCTCACTTCAAACAGATCTACCTCGGCAGTGCCAATCTCTCGGGTCTTTGCAATATTCTTTCAAGTAGGCTGTTAACTGGTTCATAGCTCTCTCCTTCTCCTTTTTGGTTTAAGGGAGCTTACCATTATTGACCCACATTTCCTTTACACTTAGGCCTATATAATATCTCACCAAAGTACGCAGATTCCACGAGTCTCAATGCATGCACTATTTCAAACGCAACTATCATGGACTGTTGGGCGCAAATTGACACATCTGGCTCGGAGAAAAACTGCCAAGGCCTATACCTCAAACCGATATAAAGGTTAAATCAACCGGGCGGCACGGAATCCCTCCCAGATGGCATTGATTACCTTGCGCGGCTCCCTGCAATCACCAATGACATAGACCTCCGGCACACCCTCACCTACCTGCTCAACCAACTCATCCTCAGCCCGCAAACCCACCGCAAGCATCACCGTATCAGCCACCAATGTCCTTTTCTTACCATCCTTACCCGCTACCCCAACGCCCTCACCCGTTATCTCCAAAACCCGCGTCTCCGTCAGAATCTCAACCCCGGCATCAGAAAGCAATTTCAATAAGTGCATCCGGTTAATGGAATACATATCGCGAGCCACACTATCCAACACCTCAATAATGGTAACCCTCTTCCCCTTCTGTGCACTGTAAAGCGCCGTCTCACACCCAACAATACCACCACCGATCACAACCACCGACTCCCCAGCCTCATGCTTTCCTAAAAGGAAATCGATGGCAGTAACCACCGCCTCCCCCTCTACCCCCGGAATCTCGGGAATGATCGGACTGCTCCCGCTAGCAATAAAAAGAACATCGGGGCTCTTCTTCCGAATGAGCTCGGCGGTCGCCTCCTTGCCCAACTCCACCGTCACCCCAAGCTTCTCCAGCTGGGTAGAAAGGTATTTGGTCAGGCTCCGGTAATCCTGCTTGAAATCAGGAGCAGAAGACGGTATGAGGGTTCCCCCCAGGCTCGCGCCCCCCTCCCATAACGTAACCCTGTGACCCCGTAGGGCCGAAACCCGCGCCGCCTCCATCCCCCCCGGTCCCCCACCAACCACAAGGACGGATCTCTTCTCTTTTGCCGTCCCAATGACAAGCTCCCGCTCCTTCCCCGTCGCCGGGTTCACCGTGCAGCTGATGGCTTTGCCATCATGAATCCTCTTGCGACACCCCTCAAGGCACCCGATACACGGACGAATATCCTCAAGCCTCCCCTCCCTTACCTTCTTGGGCCACTCCGGATCAGCAAGCAACGCCCTCCCCAGAGCGATGAAGTCCGCCTTCCCTTCCTCCAGTACCCTCTCCGCTAACTGCGGATAGCCCAGTCTGCTGACCGCCATCACCGGAATGTTGACAGCCCCCCTGGCCATCTCCGCCAAATCCACCGTGCATCCCGGTGGCTGGAACTCCGACGGAATTAGCCAATAGTGGGTCTCATAACTGCCGGCATCAACGCTCAGGGCATCAACCCCGGCCTCCTCCAGCCGGCGGGCTATCTCAAGCCCTTCCTCAACCTCCCGACCCCCCTTGAAGTAGTGGGTAAGACCGTACTTGATGATCACGGGAAAGTCCGGCCCACATACCCGCTTTATCCCCTGGACAATCTCCACGAGACATCTAAGCCTTCCCTCCAGATCCCCACCATACTTGTCAGTCCGCTTGTTCCACAGGGCGGTCTGGAACTGGTCAAGCAGATAACCCCCGTGACAATTGAGCTCGATGGCATCTATCCCCGCGGTCTTCACCACATCAGCGGCGAATACGAAGGCCTCCACCAACCGCTCCACCTCTTCCTTGGTCAGCTCACGGGTCACAATA
>DAOVAK010000418.1 GCA_030671095.1 Deltaproteobacteria bacterium
CCAAAAAGATCGAAAAACCTGGCATTGTGGTAGAGGAAGACCGTCAGCATGGCGGTAATCCTTAGCCAGTCGATATCGTAGCGTCTTTGATTTTGACCTGTGTTTGGACTTACTGTTTGCATTCTTAAAAAAATAGCTATGGAAGCATCGCTCAATTCTCTCCTTTGCAATTAGAGAGAAAGAACTGGGGATTGTCAACAGAAAAACAAGAGCCTTTTTTCGAATACAAGATGATATCGATCATCGGGGAGGCGAGCCAAAATTATCGATATGCGAAAGAAATCTTGCATTCATGGGGATCAAGCCAATCTCAAGGATACAGTTAGGATTCAATAAAAAGGACCCGACTCCGGGTGTTGGCTTAGCAATTTGTCAGAAGCGCTGGTTTGCATCTATTGGTTCTTCTCATTCTTTCCAAAGAGGCGTTGCGCATTCTCATAGGCGATCAACTTTGCTGTTTTTCGATTAAGTGTGCCGAGTATCCGCCTAAAACGCTTTATTCTTTTCTTGTAATTAGAAGCATAGAATCCTCGACGAAAAAACTTAGCGTCTGTCCCTACCATGAACCTTTCAGGCATCTTTTCAAACAGCTTTGCCCAATCTGCATAGAGTTCTCCTCGCGGATTGGTAATAGGTTCAAGGTATTTCCAGTTCTTATGGACGTTAATGACCTTAATGTTCATCATTACATTTGGGTACTTGATGAGTATACTGCGCGCATTAACGGAGTTCGTCATGGCCGTATGAGAAAGTATTAACTTCAAATTCGAGTTCCTGCGATAGAGCAACTCCAAACCACCAAAAACCTTTTCCTCGTATGATTTCCCCTCTGGGTCAACTGGTTCCGCATGCAAATACAACCACGTCCCCTTTTTCGCGATCAGATCAACAACCCTCACGAACGGTTCAAAGTTTGGCGGAAATTGAATAACAGGCTGGTCTCCGGTCTTATTGAAATGGTAGAGGCCAACCTCTCCCACACCTACATTCGCGCCGCTATCTAGGTCTTTTGAGAGCCGATTAAGAACATGCTCCAATTCTCCTCTTATATATCCATATGAGTAAGCGCCGTGCAACCAGAATGTAATATAATCACTCCCACAAAAGAGCTTTATCCTCTTGCTATCTAAATCTCTAAGCTTCCTCCTCAGCTCTAGAAGATATTCATAGTTACGGCGGCGTCCGTCATTTGGCGTAGGGCTAAAAATGGCTAGCTCAACATCGGAATCCCTAATTGCTTTAACTATTCCTTTAAGTCTTGATTCATCAAAATTGCTATCACGTGGCGGAAAAATGTGCAAAAGGATATCCCCGATAGGTCCTTTGTATGGTTTGCGATGAGCGCGTGCGGGACGGTCGAGTTTAGACCTTCTCCGTTCTACTTCAAAAGCTGGTTGTGGCAGTTCAATAATACTGGACCTGACACCCTCAGGACACCCTGGCGTGGGTGACATCCACAACAGGAGAAATAGAGCAAATATAGCCTTGCGCATAATCGTATCTGGATAGAAAGAAAAGGTTATCATACTGTGACGGTTACATATAATGGTTAAAAGTTCAACATCATCTTGAAACCTGTCCGCTCAGGTTGAAAGTCTCCAGGGAGGTTTGTGTGGTTGAATCTACCCATTGGACCTGCATAAGATGTATCAGGCAATTTAGGCGAGATGCCAAAGAAATCCGGGGACACAATACTTAATTGGTCTAGAAGAGGGGGACATGCTGGTTCTGAAACAACTTATTTTCTGAAAGCTAAGAGATGAAGCCTCAGCATTTGACATTCCTGATTAACCCCTAATTTCAGCCCCATCCAATTTCTCTCCACCTGCCCAGCCCTGGCCTCAATTGCGAGGATCCGCTGAACCCGCTTGTCCATAACCACTATATGTTGCGACGTTTTTCCCTTGACCCACAACCCCATTTCTCCTATACTTCCCCTATCAAAAAGCGAGTTCTTATCACTCTTTATGCTGAAGGCGAGATCTCCCTCGATGACAGGGAGATTGAAGACGCTCGCTGGTTTACGGCAGACGATTTGCCTACCCTCCCTGGGAAGATCAGTATCGCCCGTAGGTTGATAGATTGGTTTCTGGCAAAACAAACCACCAAAAATGTTCTTGACAAATAGGAAAAGCTCATTTATGATCTTCTTCGCGTATAGCCAAGGGGTGAGTCCGGCATGATGGCGTGCCGAATCTGAATTAATCCTTCAACAAAACCCAAACAATAAGGAGGGAAAAGATGATGCAAAAGAGATTCGTTTTTGTCACCGCATTGATGTTCGTGCTGGTCTTCGGATCTACCGGATATGCCGTAACCCAGTTTAACTGGGCCGCTGCGGGAATTGGGGGAACCTACTACCCCATGTCCGTTGGCATGTCCAAGATCATCAACAAAAGGGTCCCGGAGGTCAAGATCACCATCGAGACCACGGGTGGCGGGGTGGCCAACTCTCGCTTGGTCGGCTCAGGGGAGAATGATCTCGGTATCTCCAACAGCAACTTCTGCTACTTCGCCGTCAAAGGGATGAAACCCTACAAGAGAAAACACAAGATGTATGCCATCGCTTACCTGTACCCCAGCTCGTTACACATCATCGTTATGGCCAAATCGCCGATAAAATCAGTCGCCGACTTCAAGGGGAAGCGGATTGCCGTCGGTCCAGCGGGGGGCGGGACCATTGCCACCTTCAGGAAAATACTTCCCTTCTATGGATTGAAGGAAAGTGACCTTAAGCTGAGCTTCATCTCTTTTTCCGACGGTGCGAGCGCCCTCAGGGATGGCAATGCCGATGTGAACATGGTTATCGCCGGAGCTCCTGCCGGTGCGGCGAGGGAGCTTGCCGAGACTGCCAACGTTCGCTTCATCTCCGTGGAGGAGGAAACCATCCAGAAAATGATCGATAAATTCGGATACTATGTTCGGTCCGTATTCCCGAAGTCAATGTTCAATACCTCTGAGGACGTGGTGACCGTTGGGCTCGGAAACCAGTGGATCGTCCGGGATGGTATTCCAGAGGATTTGGTATACAAAATGACCAAGGCAGTCTTCGACAACCTAGACGAGCTCGGGAAGGCACACCCGCAGGGCAAGAACGTAAAGGTTAAAACCGCTCCCGTCGTCTCAATACCGCTTCATCCAGGGGCGATCAGGTACTATAAGGAGAAAGGTGTACTGAAATAGGGATGTCACCCGGCCAATTGACTTTATTCGGGAGGGGGGATATCCCCCTCCCGTCTTTTAGACTCCATGAGTTCCTACCATTTGTTCAGAGAAGACTTTATCAAATCTTATAAGAGCGATCCTTCCGGTTTCATCCGTAAGATCCTTATCGCCATAATCGGCTTGTTCATCACGTTATTCCACCTCTATGCCAACAGTTGGTGGGGATTTTTCTCAGCACACATACCCAGAATTCTGCACTGGACCTGCCTGTCCGGGCTGACCTTCCTCTTTTTCCGGTCTACCAAGAAGAAAGCATGGTGGCAGGAGCTTATCGACTGGGGCCTCTTTATCGCTGCCGTGGCCTCGGGCCTTTACATGCTCATGGCATGGCAGGACATCGTGATGTCGGGGGGTTACTATTCTACAACTGATGCTATCGTCAGCATGGTTCTCGTGCTTGTCATCCTCGAGGCGACACGGCGTGGGATCAGCTCGTTTCTCTCCCTGACGGCAGCTGTATTCATCGCTTAC
>DAOVAK010000097.1 GCA_030671095.1 Deltaproteobacteria bacterium
ATACTTTGTCTACCTGGTGGAGAGATCTCCCTCCATCGGTGGCGTGATGTCACAACTGGACAAGACATTCCCCACCAATGACTGTGCCATGTGAATCATCTCTCCCAAACTGGTCGAGGTCGGCCGGCATCTCAACATTGAATTGATGACCCTTTCGGAAATCGTGGGGATCAATGGTGAAAAGGGCGATTTTGAAGTGGAAGTCCTTAAGCATCCTCGCTACGTGGATATGGAGAAATGCATTGCCTGCGGTACATGCTTTGAAAAGTGTCCCAAGAAGGTGGATGATGAATACAATGAAGAGCTCATAAAAAGAAAGGCCATCTATGTGCCATACCAGCAGGCCGTCCCCCTG
Source organism: Deltaproteobacteria bacterium (assembly GCA_030671095.1). Next base: position 356 of record DAOVAK010000097.1, read on the forward strand.
AAATATGTCATAGACAAAGAGAATTGCATTTATTTCAAGAAGGGCAAATGCCGTGCCTGCGAAAAGTTCTGCCCCACAGATGCGGTCAACTTTGAGGACAAAGAAGAAAAGCTCACATTGCATGTGGGCGCCGTAATACTGGCTCCTGGGTGTGAGGTTTTCGAACCCTCTTCTTATGATACCTATGGTTACAAGAAATCCCAAAATGTCCTAACAAGCCTGGAATTTGAGCGAGTCCTTGCTGCAACAGGCCCTTACAGCGGCCACCTGGTGCGTCCTTCAGATCATAAAGAGCCAAAGAAAATTGCCTGGATTCAATGCGTAGGCTCCAGGGATGTTCACCCTGGATTCCAATCCTACTGTTCAGGCGTCTGCTGTACCTATGCCATAAAAGAAGCCATCATAGCGAAGGAACATCAGAGGGGGCAGCTGGACACGGCGATATTCTATATTGATATACGAACACACGGGAAAGATTTTGAGAAGTATTACAATAGGGCCGTAGATGCAGGCGTACGTTTCGTCAAGTCAAAAATCAGCAACATAACCCCGGTTAAAGGCACGGAAAACCTTATCATCCGCTATACAGACGAAACAGGTAGGCGGGTGGAAGAAGAGTTTGACATGGCGGTTTTGTCCGTGGGCTTCAAGGTGTCGAATGAAACACTGGACTTGGCCGGGAAACTGGAGATTGAACTTGATCAACATGACCATGCATTGACCAGCAGTTTTGGGCCGGTTCAGACTTCAAGACCCGGCATATTTGTCTGCGGCACCTTTGAAGGACCGAAGGATATACCCCAGTCTGTCATTGAATCAAGCGCTTCTGCTGCGGTGGTAGGGAGTGCTTTAGCCGCGTCACGCGGATCATTGACAAAGACAAAGGAAATGCCTCAAGAGGTTGATGTTAAGGGAGAACCACCAAGGATTGGTGTATTTGTCTGTTGTTGCGGAACCAACATCGCAGGGTTCGTCAATGTTCCGGACGTTGTGGATTACGCCAAGACCCTCCCGCGTGTTGTCTTTGCCCAAGAGAACCTCTTCAGCTGTTCCCAGGATACCCAGGAGAGAATCACCGAGGTCATCAAAGAGGAAAAACTGAATCGTGTTGTGGTGGCTGCCTGCACGCCACGGACCCATGAAGAACTTTTTCAGGAGACCGTAATCAATGCGGGCATCAATAAATACCTCTTTGAAATGGCCAATATCCGGAATCAATGCTCATGGGTGCACAGTGAAGACAAGGAATCAGCCACAGAGAAGGCGAAAGACCTTGTTCGCATGGCTGTCTCCAGAGTGAGCCTATTGGAACCACTCTATGCGCCTGAAATAGAGGTGAACCAATCTGCCCTTGTCGTAGGCGGCGGGCTTTCTGGAATGACTGCAGCAAAAAACCTCGCGGAACAAGGATACTACACCACGATCGTTGAAAAGGCCGATACCCTTGGAGGTCAGGCCCTGAACCTTCATGAAACCTGGCAGGGAGAAAGCGTTCAGGAAGAGCTGACCAAGATCGTGAGCGATGTGGAATCCGACCAAAACATCAAGGTCCTGAAGAGCGCTGAATTAAAGGGTGTGGATGGTTTTGTGGGTAATTTTCAAACGACTGTGGAAACAGACGGAAAAGAGCAGGTGATAGAGCATGGTGTGGCCATTATTGCTACCGGTGCTACGGAATTTAAGCCGGATGCGTATCTCTATGGAAAGGATCCAAGGGTCCTGACGGGACTGGAATTGGATCGGAAATTCATAGAGGACACTTTGCCTTTGAGTGAGGTCAATACGGCCCTCTTCATTCAGTGTGTCGGCTCCCGAATTCCAGAGAGGCCTTACTGCTCCAAGGTCTGCTGCACCCACTCCGTGAAGAGCGCCCTCACGTTGAAAGAACGCAAACCAGAAATGGATGTCTTCATCCTTTACAGGGATATGCGTACCTATGGTTTACGGGAAGGCCTGTACCGTGAAGCACGAGAAAAAGGGGTTGTTTTTGTCCGCTTTGATTTCGACAGAGAACTGAATGTGGAAAAGGATCAGGACAATCTTAGGGTTCGGTTCACCAACTACCTACTTCATCGAGAGATGGAAATCCGCCCTGACTTGTTGGTCTTGGCAACGGCCATTGTACCGGCAAAGGAGAATCCCGTAGCCCAGCTCTTCAAGGTACCGGTCAATGAAGACGGGTTTTTTGCGGAAGCCCATGTCAAACTTCGACCTATAGATTTTTCTACAGACGGCGTTTTTGTGTGCGGCCTGGCCCATTCGCCAAAACCTGTGGACGAGGCGGTGGCACAGGGCTTAGGGGCAGCGTCTCGGGCGGCGACCGTGCTTTCCAAGGAAAAAATACTTGGGAACGCCGTTGTCTCCCAGATAGAGAAAAAGGCTTGCAGAGGCTGCCAACAATGCCTAGACGCGTGTCCCTATCAAGCCATAACCTATTTAGAGGATCAGGCGGTTTGTGAGGTGAATGCGGCCGTCTGCAAAGGCTGTGGAGCTTGTGCAGTGGCTTGCCCAACGGGCGCGGCGTCGATCCAGCACTTCAATGATGAGGAAGTGCTCACCATGGTGGAAGCAGCTTTGGATTGACGATTGATTATTGAGTATTGACTATTGAATTTTTCAGTAACGTTCAAAAGCGTTGGCAGAATGTTATATTGGATGAAAAAGATTGAATATTTAAACCTATCCGGTCATGCCGATTTTCTTAAGGCGATATCTATTACCCTGGAGGGCGATGGCCAAATATTTAGGGTTTAGGTAAGCCAGACCAAGACTCCTAGGGCTTCTGGGGCGTAAACCCCAAATATTTGGGCACTGCAAAGCCCAATGGAATCTTTTATGAGATATCGCCTTTCGAAAACCGGCATGACCTCCTCAAAACCTAAATCAATGCTTTTAATCCAGGTCATGTAAGCACTTTTGAATATTACCAATTTTTTAATCGTCAAGCATCAATGATAACCGGAGTTCTAATTTATGGCTGATGAATTCAATCCTAGAATCATTGCATTTGCCTGCAACTGGTGTGCTTACGCAGCTGCGGATTTGGCTGGGGTGAGTCGGGTACAATATCCGGCCAATATTCGAATCATTCGTGTCATGTGTTCTGGTCGAGTAAACCCTGGTTTCATCTTGAAGGCCCTCCAGCTTGGCGCCGATGGCGTTTTGGTCGCCGGGTGACACATCGGTGACTGTCATTACCTGGATGGTAATATGAAGGCTGAAAAGATGTTCAATATGACCCGGGAACTGGTGAAGATACTCGGCATTAACCCAGAAAGACTAAGCTTGCAATGGGTCTCTTCCGCAGAGGGTCTGCGTTTTGCTGAAGTCGTCAAAGAATTTACAGAAGAGATTAAGTCCCTTGGACCCTCTGACGTGAAAGCAGCCGCGTGAGGATGCAAGAAACTGTTGCATGAATGCGCATCCGGACACGGATTATTTTATGAAGATGTCTCGTAGAAGACTATCAGTGTTTATGACAGGAGCAAGATTGTGAGCAAAGAAATACTTGTCATCGGAGGCGGCATAGCGGGAATTCAGGCCTCTTTGGATCTCGCAGAAATGGGATTCCAGGTGAAGCTGGTAGAACGCCTTCCCAGTATCGGTGGGAAGATGGCCCAACTGGATAAGACGTTCCCTACCAATGACTGCTCCATCTGAATCCTCTCGCCCAAGATGCTGGATGTCGGTCGGCATCCCAACATTGAGCTCATGGCTTACAGCGAAGTGGAGAAGGTGGAAGGCGAGGCTGGAGATTTCAAGGTGACGGTTCGCAGGAAGGCACGCTACGTGGATGAAGACAAGTGTACAGGGTGCGGAGCCTGTGCAGAGAAATGCCCAACCTTCGTTCCAGATGCCTTTAACATGGGTTTAGGAGAGCGCAAAGCCATATACAGTTGGTTTGCGCAGGGGATACCCTCAACCCACACGATAGATGCTGAGAACTGCCGTCAATTGCAGGGCAAGAAATGTGGCATCTGCAAAAAGACCTGTGAGGCCGATGCGGTCAATTTTGAGCAGGAAGACAGGGTCTTGGAACTCAATGTGGGGGCCATAATCGTTGCTTCAGGCTACGAGGTTTTCGATCCTTCACGAATTCCTGAGTACAGGTACAGGGACATCCCAAACGTGATTACGGCCCTTGAGTTTGAAAGGCTTTTAAGTGCCAGTGGGCCCACGGGCGGTCACCTAGATCGCCCATCGGACCTGGCCGCGAAGGCTGAGATAGCAGCCCTCGAAAAGAAGGCAAAGAAGGCCAGGAAGACATTGGAAAAATTCGAAGAGAAGTTTAGTGAGAGCTCCCCAGAATTTTTCAAACGGTATGAGGGTGGAGAATATGAGGGGGACGAAGATCGCAAGAAATGGGCAGACAGATACACGGACTATTTGGCCGTCGCGGAACCGCTGGAGGCCTTAAAAGAGAAGGCGGAAGGATTTACGGTTGCCAAAAAGCTCGCCTTTATACAATGTGTCGGCTCCCGTGATCTCCGATTCTATCCCTTCTGTTCGGGGTATTGTTGTATGCACTCCATTAAGGAGGCGATCATTGCCTACGAGCATGGACCAGAGACCCGATCGGTTATCTTTGGGATGGATATTCGAGCCGTCGGAAAAGGATTTGAAGAATACAAGATTCGAGGCGGTAATCAGGCAGGCATCAGCTATGTCCGTTGTCGGGTTGCCGAGATTACTAAGGGACCCGATAACAATCCTGTGGTCACCTATGAGGACACCCGAGAAAGGATGGTCAAAAGCGAGGAATTTGACATGGTCGTTTTGGCTACGGCCTGCGCGCCCAGTAAGGGAATACCCGAGTTGGCGGAGATTCTCGGCATAGAACTGAACGAGTTCGGGTTCTTGAAAACCGACGAGTCACAACCCATGGACACAACACGACCAGGCATTTTTGCCTGTGGTTGTGCCCATAGCCCCATGGATATCCCTGAATCCGTAACCCAGGCCAGCGGCGCGGCAGCACGGGCAGCACAAATCCTCTTGGAATCTGAGATGCGTAAGGCATCCTGAAGGAATCTGTCAGTATGGCTGAAAAAGAAAGAGGGAAAAAGGAGGCGTCGGAAGAGACGCGCATCGGCGTATTCATCTGCGATTGCGGGTCAAATATTGCGGGACATTTGGACTGTAAGGCAGTGACCGAATACGCGGCTAAACTCCCTGATGTGGTCTGCGCAAAGGAAAATCTCTACACCTGCTCAGAGGCGGGGATCGCAGAGATTCAAAAAGCCATTAAAGAGCATAAACTGAACAGGGTGTTGGTTGCCTCCTGTTCTCCTCGTACGCACCAACCCCTCTTTCAGAGTTCCTGTGCCCAGGCGGGTATGAACCCCTATCTTTTTGAGATGGCCAATATCCGTGATCAGTGTTCTTGGGTTCACATGCAACAGAGGGAAGATGCGACTGAGAAGGCGAAGGATCTGGTACGAATGGGGGTGGCCAAAGCCGCGTTCCTAGAGCCCCAAAAAGATATTGAGGCTTCCCTCATTCCTAGGGCGCTTGTGATTGGTGGCGGCGTGGCAGGACTCTCCGCAGCTGAGAGTTTGGCGGGCATGGGGCTGGAAGTCATTCTGGTGGAGAAAGAGGATCAACTGGGAGGACTTTTGAACCAGCTTCACCATTTGGCACCCGATGGGGATCGGGCAGACGAACGTCTCTCCAGTCTCGTAGATACCGTCACGTCCAAATCAAATCTGACGATCCATACGGGATCCCAGGTGGAATCTGTGGCAGGATATATCGGGAACTTTGAGGTTGTCATTCGACCAAAAGAGGGCGAGACCCTAAAAGAAAAGGTGGGCTGCATTGCGGTGGCCGTTGGAGCCGTTCCCCTTGAGCCTAAAGGACTGTATGGCTATGACGGGAAGACGATCATTACACAGGCGGAATTGGAGGAGCAGCTGAAAAGGGGAGAGTTTAAGGCGAACAACGTGGTAATGATCCAGTGCGTGGGGGCTCGATGTCCTGAAAGGGAATACTGCTCCAGAATCTGTTGCATGACAGCGGTCAAAAACGCCATGCTGATAAAGGAGCAGAACCCGGACGCCCAGGTTCACGTCCTGTATCGAGACATGCAGATGTATGGCACCAAAAAAGAGCGTATGTTATGGGATGCAAGAGGTCAGGGAGTAAGGTTCGATGTTTATGAAGTGGATCAACCTCCGGAGGTGGGAAATGGGGTCGTCAAATTTGAGCAACCCTTGATAGGGGAAAAGCGGGAAATTCCCTATGACCTGGTGGTCTTGTCCACCCCTTTGGTGGCACGAGAAGATGCCTCTATGCTCTCACAACTCCTGAGGGTCCCCATGGATCAGAATCATTTTTTCATGGAAGCCCATGCCAAGCTGCGCCCCCTGGATTTTGCCACAGATGGTGTTTTCGTCTGTGGTTCGGCCCGGTATCCAGCCACTGTTGAGGAGGCTCGATCCCAGGGTCTGGGCGTTGCCTCCAGGATTGCCACGGTCCTTTTTAAGGACAAGTTGGTTACCAGTGCCATCGTGGCGGAGATCAATCCGGAGACGTGCGTGGGATGCCAAGGATGTATGGAGATGTGCCCATACGGGGCTATCGTCTATATTCCGGAAAAAGATATCTGCGAGGTTAACACGATCCTGTGCAAGGGCTGTGGATGTTGTGCTGCCACTTGTCCGTCGCAGAGTGCTCTGCTGAAGGGATTTAAACCGCAACAACTTAGGGCCCAGATCAGGGCCATGTGAATCCACCCCCACCCCGCCCTCCCCCTCGAGGGGGAGGGTTGGGAGGGGGGGTGATGAAAAACAGACGACAAACAAATGACAACGGACAAAAAAGAAAAGGATAGATCATGAGTGAAACGGATTTTGAACCCAAGGTTATATGTTTTCTATGCACATGGTGAGCATACGCTGCTGCTGACCTGGCTGGGGTCAGTCGTTTGCAATACCCGTCGAATATCCGGGTTGTACGGGTGCTGTGTTCCGCCAGCGTTTCCCCTCACCACATCCTGCTTTCCTTTCAACAAGGCGCAGATGGTGTATTTGTGGGTGGGTGACACCCGGGGGATTGCCATTACCTGTATGGTAATTACGCGACAGATAGGCGGATCAGGTTTCTGAAGCAGCTGTTGGCCTTCAGTGGGATTGAGGGAGAGCGCCTACGATGTAAGTGGGTCTCTTCTGCGGAAGGAGCAGAATTTGCCGCAGAAATGAAAGATTTTGTAGAGAGGCTTCGTGGTTTGGGTCCCTCTCCGCTAAGAAGACCGGAAAGCGGACGAGATGCTGCATAAGGTTGCTATGCGTTTTTAAGGTGTTCGGCAGTGGAAAATGTAAAGGAAAAAGTAAGGGAGCTATTGGGATCGGGGAAAATAAAGGGTTTCTTGGGCCTTTGTAAGAAGAATGGCCACATTGGCCCTCACCTGTTCCGCGATGAAAAGGATCTGGACAACATGGTCATCGGAGACTTGCATGGACCAGGAGACACCCGATATCCCCTAAACAAGCAACTCATACACCTTGCCCGCGGCTATCCTGAGGAGACATTTGGTGTCCTGGTGCGTGGCTGTGACCAACGCGGCCTAAAGGCCCTCTTTGTCTGGAACCAATTAACGCCTGAGAAGGTGGTTCCTGTGGGCATCGCCTGTCCGCAGGAACTGGCAGAGGCATGCGAGTGCCTTCAACCTTACCCGGAAGAATTTGTAGAGGGGGAAAGGGTGGAAGGGCACTCACAAGACTCGGTCGCTAAAATTGATAGCCTTGATCTGAAGGGACGTTTTGCACACTGGATGAAGGAGTTTGACAAGTGCATCAAATGTTACGGGTGCAGGGACATCTGCCCCATGTGTTTCTGCAA
>DAOVAK010000240.1 GCA_030671095.1 Deltaproteobacteria bacterium
AGCGCAAAAAATTGGCAAGACGATAGACACGCTCAGCGAATTGTTTGTAAGTGAATCTGGCCTTGCCACAGACCACAGCCTCTTTATCGGCATAGAGACTCAAAGCCTTCTCAAGGATGAACGGAATGTTCATGGTCTAATTTTACCTCCCTTTGCCGTGGACCAGAATTTGTCTGCATCAATAAATGCTATTATAGTATCATTGCGAGAAGCTCCCCGAAGGCTTTCGGGGACGACAAAGCCGTTCGGCTTCGAGCAGTTCGGCCTTGAGCGACTCGATGTGAGCTCGTCGACACGTCTCACTGCCGAAAGGCTCACGGCCGAGAGGCAATCTCTTGGGAGATATTGAAAACAGGGGCTTTCACAATATGAGATTGCTTCGCTTCGCTCGCAATGACCATGACGTATGATTACCGGGCGGGTACCGGATGTTTCCGTCTAGAAAGAGATCGCTGCAATCCTTTGTGAGGCATTTTCTTAACACAATATCATTGGAATGCAAAGGGGCCTTCCCTTAGATCGTTCTGCTTTAAGTCGCATTGTATGGGGGCGCATAAGACATAGGATGACAGTTTTGATCTGACTCTGTTCCCATAATTTGACGGATAGGCTTTTTTCTTGTATGAGTGGAAACATGGCAGAAAATGCGATTGTCAATATCGTGGATATTAAAAAATCTTTTGCCGGGGTACTTGCCTTAAACGGTGTCTCATTCTCTGTACCACAGAGAAGCATGTTTGGTTTGATTGGACCCAATGGCGCGGGTAAGACCACCCTGATCAATGTGATCAACGGGGTCTATAAGCCGGACAGGGGCGAGATTCACTTTGGGACCATCCGACTGAATGATATGGCGATCTATGACATTGCCCAGTTGGGCATTTCTCGAACCTTTCAGGTGGCCCGGATCTTTCGTCGCATGTCCGTTCTCGAGAATATGGTGGCCCCAACCATCTTCCTAAAGGAGAGCTCGGAAAGACTCAAGAACCGAGTCATGGAACTCCTCGACTTCGTGGGATTATCTGGCAAAAGAGATCAATATGCCTTTGAACTCTCCGGGGGGCAGCAGAAGCTCCTTGAATTTGCCAGAGCCCTGGTTACAGATCCCCAGTTGGTCCTGATGGACGAACCCTTCGCAGGCGTGCATCCCGAAATTAAGGCCCAACTCATTGACAACATCAAGGAGCTCAATGAAAAGGGGAAGACATTTATCATCGTCAGCCATGACATGCGTTCCATCTCCGATTTGTGCACTCAAGTGGTGGTTCTCAACTTTGGTGAAAAACTAACAGAGGGCCCGCCTGAAGAAGTTTTTACCAATGAACAGGTGATTGAGGCCTATCTGGGAGATTAGTGCCTTGTTTTTGGATTTTCAAAATATCACCGTGGGATATTATCAGGACCTCATGGTGCTGCAGGATGTCTCTCTTCAAGCCCGGGAAGAGAGAATCACCACCATCATCGGCCCCAACGGAGCCGGAAAATCCACCGTGCTGAAGACCGCATTCGGGTTCTTGAAGCCGATGAATGGGGAAATCCTGTTGAATGAGAAGAATATCACAGGACAGAACCCCTATACCATGCCGTCGCAGGGGATGGTCTTTATCATGCAGGATCGCGGTATCTTCCCCTTTCTGACCGTGGAAGAAAACCTTGAACTGGGTGCCTGGCTTTTCAAAAAGGACAAGCGCCGGGTCAAACAAAGTATTGAAAAGATTTACAGCAAATATTCGCTACTGCAGGATAGGCGTACAGTCTATGCGGGCAATCTCAGCGGTGGTGAGCAGAGGATGTTGGAGATCGGCAAGGCACTTATGATAGATCCACAGATCATACTCTTTGATGAGCCGACGGCTGGGCTGGCTCCCATGGTGAGCAACCTCATATTTGAGGAGGTAGATAAACTAAGAAAACAAAAACGGACCCTCTTGATGGTAGAGCAGAATGTAAGAAAAGCCCTTAAAATTACAGACTACGTGTATGTGCTAGAATTTGGACGCGTTACATTTGAAGGGACCACGGAAGAGATAAACCTTCGAGAGGCCGTTACCCCTTGGATCAATTGGTAAGGATCGGGAGCTGCGCTCCTATTGGAGTGTTGGAGTATTGGAGTACTGGAGTGGTGGATAAAAAAGCGCCCAAATCCCCAGTTACTTGATCTTACCTCGTAAAGCGGGGATCTTGTCTTCCGCCAAACCTAGAATTCCACGCCGCATAAACATCACCAGCAAACCTAGAACGAACCCCAACAAAATGAGATGGGAAAGGGGCCAGCGCGCCCAGATAAAATCCGCAATAATGAAGAGGATAACGGAACCGATGACAGGACCCAGGATCGTTCCAATCCCCCCTAGCATGGTCATGGCGATGACTTCCACATTGGTCTCGATAAAAAAGGCCGCTTCTGGATAGATATAGCCGATAAACTGGAGATCAATGGCCCCTGCCATTCCCATCATAAAGGTGCTCAAGGAAAAGGCCCAAGCCTTGTACTTCGGAGCATTGATCCCCATGGCCATAGCCGCATCCTCATCCTCCCTGATGGCCTTCAAGGTCACACCAAATTTGGATCGTACGAGATAGTAGATCATAATTACAGAACCAGATGTGACAACAAGCATGAGATAATATGCGCCCATAGGGTTCCTGATGGCCGGGAGGGGGATTCCAAATGACCCGCCACTGAATTCTTCTGGCAGATTGAACATGATGACCTTGAGGGCTTCATTAAGGGCGATAGTGGCAATGGCGAAATAGGCCCCCCTGAGTCTTAAAAGAACCCGTCCCAAGAGATATCCTGCGGCCCCTGCCCCAAAACCTCCACTCAAAAGACACAGATAAGAAAAGGCACCGAGTCCTGTCTTGGATGCCAGTATGGCTGCCACGTACCCACCTATACCGTAAAAGGCCACATGCCCGAAGCTGATATACCCCACGTATCCGGCAATGAGGTTGAAGCTCATCGCCAGACAGATATATTTGATCATCAGGAAGAAATAGGTGGTGGTTTTGAAACCACTATGGGGAGCCCAGGCCAAAAAAGAAACGCCGGCCACAAAAATTAGTCCCCACCATATTCTGCCTTGAAGGTTCATGCCTACCTCAATGTCCCTAGTATGCCCCCAGGTCTGAATATGAGAATGAGAAGGAGTGTGATAAATGCAACTGCAGGAGATAAGGCGTATGTAGCAAAAAGGGAAGTATAGCTTTCAGCCAAACCCAGGATCAGTCCACCCAAAAAGGCTCCGATTGGGTTGCCTAGCCCCCCGAGTACAACGACTGTGAAACATTTGAGAAGATAGTACACGCCCATAATGGGCGTAATGGGATAAGTAAGAGATATGACCACACCTGCCATCAGGGCGTAGGTGAGTCCAATGCTAAAGGAAATCTGAAATATTTTGACTGGATCAATGCCGTCAAGCATCACATAGTTGCGATTCTGGGTAACCGCCCTTATAGCCTTCCCGATAATGGTCTTTTTGAGGAAGAAATATAAAAGCCCACCAAGGATCAACGCAGAAATGAATGCGATCAAGCGCGAGGAGGGAACGGCGATGCTCCCCAGGAAAATTGTGGGCATAAGGGTGGGAACCCCCCTAAGGTCGGACCCCCAAATATTAAGGGCTGCTCCATAGATAATCATGGAAAGGCCGAAGGTAAAAAGGAGACACATCATCTCCTGTTCCACCTCGTTGGTGGCCACCTCCAAGATGCGGTTGATCAAGTAACGATAGAGAATGATACCCATCCCGGCGCCTATGGGGATGGCTAACAACATGGAGAAGAGGGGATGGAGACCTAGCACATGATACATGCCGTAACCCAGGTAGGCTCCCAACATAATAAACACCCCGTGGGCCAGGTTCACCACCTTCATCACACCCCAAATCAGGCTCAGACCTAGGGCTGCAAGGCCATATACACCTCCGATAAGAAGGCCGTTAACAGTAGTCTCTATGAGTCCCACAAGATCGATCATCAAAGGATCCTTTTCCTTATCAAAATTAGGAGGGGAGGTTTCACCTCCCCTCTCTCTGCACTAAGAAACTGGATGGGCGATTCTATCTCGGTATGGGATAGACGATTTCCTCGACGGCAAGGGCTGGGGGGCCTACCACAACCTTTTTCCCCGCTTGCCACTGCGCCGCGACCATGCCGTGACCCACCTGGATACCGGTGGCGGGATCTATCATGGACCGGCCATAAAAGCTCATGATATCCATCTTATTCAAGGCAGCCCTCACCTTGTCTGTATCCAGACTTCCTGCATTCTCAATGCCCCACTGCACGACCAGTCCGGCCGCAAAGGCCTGGGTTCCACGAAAATCAGTAGGCTTTCCCCAGCGTTTCTTATACCAGGTATTGAATTCGCTGCCGGTCATCCTGGGCCCGAACCAGTTCTTGAATCTTGCCGGATCTGGGGCATCAATGGGTTCCCACTGGGAAGTGGCCACTGTATAACGTGCCCCCTGGGGGCCCACAGCATTCCACCACTCTGTTGTAGAAGGTGCAGAACCTAGGGCAAAGAACTTTGCATAAACTCTCAGTTCAGCAGCCTGTCTGGCCAGCAGGGCCCCATCCTTAAAATGGGAACTGGCTAGGATCGCATCAGGCCTCAATCTCTTCACTTTGCTCAAAATAGGAGAGAGATCGGTCGGCGGAGCGGGATAGACCTCATCGAAGACGACTTTAAAACCCAACTCCTTGGCCCACTTCTTGATCCCCTTGCGGATGGAAAGGTTAAAAGGATTGTCCTCTGTGATCAGGGCCAGGGTCTTGGCGGGAGGTTTTAGAGCGGCCAACATCTCCATGGTACTCTTGTAATAATAGGAAGAGGGTGTTAACACGCCTATGACGTATTTATAGCCCTGTGCCCATATCTTATCGGATGCCCCGGAATGGGAGAACATTAATTTGCCATATTTTTCAGTGATGGCCGCTGTGGCCAGGGTCAAAGAACTCCCGTATGGCCCCAATAAGAAATGGACCTGGTCCTCATTAATGAGTCTTTCTGTCAGCTTGATGGTGGTATCCTTGTCGCTTTTGGTATCATACCAGACCACTTCCACAGGGAGCTTTGTCCCTGCCTCTTTCACATGGATGCCCCCTTGTTCATTGACCCATTCGACCCATAACTTGGCCCCCTGCAAATTTCTGGTTCCAAGCACGTCATATTTTCCGGTAAGTGAAATGGGCAAACCCACCTTTATCTTGTCCGCACAAAGGGCAACAGGTACTATAGCCCCCACTATAAACAGGGAGGCCAGAAGTAAGACGCTTCCCAGGGTGAGAATCTTATGATTT
>DAOVAK010000371.1 GCA_030671095.1 Deltaproteobacteria bacterium
CTTGCCGTGTACACGGGATCTTTGGGTACGGAGAATATCGAGCTTGCAGGCTATGCCCAGAGGTTTCGAGGTGTCTACGGCACCCCTAATCTCCTCTCTGTTGAGGGTAACTGCTTCCGTTCCCGCATTATGGCACGTCAGATGACTTTCGGCGGTTATCCGATTGAAGAACCCTGGAATTCCAAATGCATCCTTGTCTTCGGCACAAACGTGGACAACTCCAAGATCACCGTGGGAGCCAAGATTTATAAGGCCCTCGATGAAGGCACCATGGAACAGGTGATTGTGGTTGATCCCAAACGCATCCCGTTGGCGGATCGGGGAATCCATATCAAGATACGACCCGGAACGGACACCGCTCTCTGTCTCGGGATGCTGAACGTGATCATTTCGGAAGGGCTTGAGGACAAGGCGTTTGTCGAAAAATATACCCTTGGGTTCGACAAGCTTGCAGAGCATGTCAAACAGTATCCACCTGAGAAGGTTTCAGAGATTACATGGGTCCCTGCCGAGGATATTATCAAGATCGCCCGCATCTTTGCCACCACGAAACCGGCCTCGATCGTTCCGGGGACCTGCTCCATCGACCAGCACATCAATGGCTTCCAGGGAAATCGCATCCATGGCATCATGCAGGCGGTGACGGGAAACGTGGATATCCCCGGTGGATGGGTTTCCATCCCCTTTATCCGCCTGGGTGACCTCAGAGTTACAGAGATCAGCGACCCCATCGGCACCAAGGAGCATCCTCTGTTTAGGCGTTTCTGGGGCCGGACATCTCCCTATGGACAGCAAATGCTCTTTGCCGACGCTGTTTTAAAGGGGGAGCCTTATCCCATCAAGGGCCTGGTCTGTACCGGCGGCAACCCCGCCGTGACCCTTCCCGACTCACCCCGAATCAGGGAGGCCATGAAGACTTTGGATTTTATGATGGTAGCGGAGTTGTTTATGACGGACACGGCCAAACTGGCGGACATTGTGCTTCCCGCCTGTTCATTTCTTGAAAAGAGCGGTGTCGGATATGTCTATGGCGTTACGAACTGCATCCCTTACGCCATGGTTCGAAAACAGGTGATCAAGCCCATCGGCGAGAGCTGGCCGGATTGGAAGATCTGGACGGAGCTGGCGAAGAGAATGGGATATGGTGAGTTCTTCCCGTGGAAGACCGAAGAGGAGGTCATCGATTTCTTCCTCGGCCCCAGTGGCTTAACCCGGGAACAACTGACGCATGAACATCCCGAGGGGGCCTACTATGCCGAGAAAAAATATATCCAGGGCAAATACAGGACCCCTTCAGGGAAGATCGAACTCTACTCAGAGACGCTCGCTGAAAACGGTTACGATCCCATCCCCCATCATGTGGAGCCGAGTAAGAGTCCGATCAGCTCTCCGGAACTCTACAAAAAGTATCCGGTGATCCTGACAACCGGTAGCCGGATTCCCGAATACACTCACTCCCAGTTCAGGGGCGTTCCGTCATTGGAGAAGACCGCACCCGAGCCCCTCGCGGAGATCCATCCGGAGACGGCCGCCAAGTATGGTCTCAGTGATGGTGATATGGCACATATCGAGACCAAAAAGGGAGGAATAGACATAAAGTTGGCGACGACTGAAGACCTTCATCCCGGAATTATCAGCATTCCTCACGGATGGGCGAATGCAAACTCGAATGAACTGACCGAGCTCGAGCCCCGTGACCCGGTAACCGGTTACACTGAAATGAAGGCATTGCTATGCAATATCAAAAAAGTTGAGAGAGCAAAATTGATGAACTCGTAAAAGGTCCGTCCACAGGCCGAGACCGGGTAAACTTCGGCCAGGGGTGGTTGGCTACCTTTAAGAATCGACAACGAAAACGAGCGCCTTCCATGCGGTTCGCTGTGGGGTGGGCACTCGTTTTGCTTTTTTAGGATAATGGTCCATATTTCCGGGTCACGACACTAGGGGGTCTCGCCCGCCAGGACCTCTTCGAGCATCTCCTCCAGCTTGTCCTCGGCGGTCTGGTCTGCGTACTGGGGTCTTTCCACATCAGGATAGAGACTGAACATCCCTTTCATAATTACCTCTGCATGGGGAGGACAACCCGGCAGATGTTTGCCCATCTCTGCATGGTGCTGTTGGCAAATACCCAGGAACACGTTCGTCTCTTCAGGGTTTGGTTCAGCCTTCGAAAAAGGACCAAGAAAGACGTTTACCTTTTTCTCAAAGGGCCGGTCTATAAGGAGATTGCCCGGATTTTGGGGATCAGGCCTTCTAAGCTTATGGAGGACATAGTGCAGGTACCCCTTGCATCCGGGACAAGCACTCTCGGCATGAACAATTAAATTTTTGCCGCTTTCAAGATTGATTTCAGCCTCTTTAAACGGGCTCATCACTTCCTCAATGGGAGTGCCCGCGACGTTTATCTTTTCAGGCTCAATAGACCCCAGTCCCTGCATATGTGCGAGCTGTACCGGGGGTGAGAGTGCAGGATCCAGTCCCATTATCCTCATCGTTACTGCATCCACAGCCACCGGATTTGTCCCTCCGATGATGAGATTCATTGTCTTGGGAGTCCCATAAACCGGTCCAAAGTTTTCCTGGGCTGTGAGACCGTCGATAATATGGAGTTTGGGTTTTACCAGATGATGGATATTGATAAGGTTCTGCCAGAGTCCGAAAAAGTGGCTCATATATTTTTCAATGGGCGGAATTGCTCCCTGGAGGCTTTTGATGCTGAGAGAGGCAAGGGCGGCAAAGTGGATCTTCATGACCGGGACATTGATTATGGTGTCTGCATTTTCTAATGTGACCGGGATCTCCCTTGAAAGCATCCTTTTCCCTCCGGGGACTGATTTCCTAACCAGCTTGTCAGCGTTAAGATCCACCAGACTGACCTTGACAGGATCAAGATCCACCAGTTTATCATAACCATAGTGCTCAAACAGTTTGGTAGTCTCAGCCCTGTTTATGGAAGCTCCTTCCGCAACAACCACTTTTCCTACAATTGGTAACAGGATCTCTATAAGGGCCCTCATGATCCCTATGTCGGTTACAATTCCTCCTGTATAAACGCCGTTTCGAAGTCCATGATCTGCGACCACATTGGGTTTTAATACTACTGTCTGTCCTTTCTCTACGAAATTTTCCAGGCCTCCCAACGCATTGAGGACATTCATGATTGAGGCCTTGATCTCTTCGTGGCTCCTGGTAACAGGGACCTTTTCAACAGCTACTGTCTCCTGCTTTGTATATTCCTTTGCCGGTTTCCGGCCTCGGACCTTATTGAGAAATACTGAAGTGCTAAGATCCATTTTCACTAGGTCAAATCCATCTGACTTGAAGAGACGTGTGGGACGAAAGCCGTAATCCACCATTAAAGCATATTTCCCCTCATCTTCCTTGAGGATCTTGGCCGAAATAAGACTTTCCTTATTGATCAGGGCATCAAATATGTGAAATTCAATGTCCTTTCCATGCCATTCTTTTTTCAAGAGGACCTCTTCAATGCTACTATGGTCAGGATCAAATATGATCCACCCGACTGTCTCCTTATCTTTTTCAGCTACATAGATTAGGATATTTTGGCTATTTCCCCATTTACTCAACTTATGTTCTGCATACTCTTTATTGTCAACAGTAGATGAGTAATAGCGAGTGAAGCTTTCCTTGAAACTGTTTGATAATTCACCTTTTTTTAACAATATGTCTGATAACATGCTCTCCCTCTGAATTTTGAAAAGACCTTTAAGCTTCTGACTATTCCGATTATCAAATAAAACCTGACTTTGTCAGGGTTTATATCAAGCTTTGGTAGAGTTTAGGGAATTTTGAAAAAGGTGTCAACCTCTGTTCGCCTCTCGAGATGCACCTAGAACATCATGAGGTTGATTCTAATTTTTTTCTTGACAAAGCAAAAACACTTGGGTATATATAGAGACCATTAGTTCTCCCTGGAGATAATAAAGGGGCGAATCATGGTTTTTTTGATCAAATTCATGGAGCAAAAATAACCGACCCAAGGGGCAACATGTCACTGAATTATAAAAGGGTCCCGGCCA
>DAOVAK010000459.1 GCA_030671095.1 Deltaproteobacteria bacterium
TTATAAAGCCGGGAGTGCTGACGGATCTCATGGGGCTTATATGCGCAGGCATAGTCCTATTCCTCCAGTTAAAGAGACCACCCGGTTTGGCGTCTGAGAGTGCGGAGGTCTGATATCAAATCCACATCCAAGCTTAAAGAAGTCATCCTTTCAAAAATGTTGTCCGAAGACATGATTGAGGTCCCTTACGGGTGGGAAAGAAAGGCATACCAATGGCAAAGCCCACGAGATTAACGCAGGAGATGATAGATGAATACATAGCCCAGGGGTATTGGGATGAAACGAGTGTTGCCGAAATCCTGAGGTTAAACGCCAAGAACTATCCCGAAAGCGAGGCCATAGTAGATGGCCAGAAGAGGCTCACCTGGTCGGAGTTAGACCGGATAACTGATGCTGTTGCGTTGGGTCTGCTGGAAAAGGGTATCAAGCGCGACCAAGCTCTCGTAGCGCAGGTCCCGACCCCATCAACGACCCTCATCATCCTTCTGGCATGTCATAAAGCGGGCATTATCTGTTGCTTCCCACCTTTAACATTCCGCCAGAATGAGATGAAACATATTTTGAAAACCCTCAATGCAGTGGCTGTCGTGACGCCACTAAAGTACCGGCATACGGACTACTTCACCATGGTGAGGGAGATGGGCGCTGATCTGCCTCAACTGCGGCTTTTCTTTGTGACCGAGGATGAGGCACCCCAAGGAACCATCCCTTTCAGGCGTCTATTGGAGACACCCATTGAGGATAAAGACCCTGAAGAATACCTGGCGTCCCACACATTTAAACCCTTCGAAGTCTCTATTATTTTGCTAACCAGTGGGACAACGGGCATGCCCAAATGTGTTGAACATACAG
This sequence comes from Deltaproteobacteria bacterium, assembly GCA_030671095.1. The sequence goes on from DAOVAK010000459.1 coordinate 853, forward strand.
GGGCCTCATCCAGGGTTGGTGGGTGGGGCGTGGTTGAAAGGGGCAAAATGACTCAGAAGGACATCATGGGAGACATTGCTCCCCTCTCTGGCGGCCCAGGCCTACAAAACTGGTGGGCCGGCTTTCAAGTGGGGGCAAAAATATGCCTGTTAGAGCGATTTTCTCCTGAAGGGGCGCTTGAGCTTATAGAAAAGGAAAAGGTCACATACCTGGCTGTGGTACCCACCCAGCTCATCAAGATGTTAAAGGATGCCGACCTTAAGCATTATGATCTCGGGTCTCTCAGAGTTGTAAGAACGGGTGCTGCCGCCTTCGATGCGGCACTTGCCAGGGAAACTGAGGAGAAGCTGAATTGCAAAGTCTTGATCGCCGGCGGCGCCCAAGAAACATACAGCTTCGGGCAAACCGGAGTGGATGACTCCCTGGAAAAGCGTCTGCACACATTGGGAAAACCATTTCCGGGAAATGAAGTCAAAATTGCCGATGAGAAGGGCAAAGAACTCCCTCAGGGTGAGGTGGGCGAGCTCTTTGTTAGGGGCGCGGCCACAAGTTCGGGATATTTTGGAGATCCCGATGCGACCCTTGCGGCCTGGGGTGAACTGGGAAAGGGGGGATGGTATAGAACAGGTGATTTGGCTAAGCTGGATGAGCAGGGATATCTCGTCTTGGTGGGGCGGAAAAAGGAGATGATCATCCGCGGAGGGCAGAATATCTATCCCAAGGAGATCGAGGACCTTCTCTTTTCCCACCCCAGGGTCACGCAAGCCGTGGTTATCGGTATCCCTGATCCGGTCATGGGGGAGCGGGCATGTGCATGTGTCACACCTGTGAAGGGACAAGACTTTACCTTTGAGGAGATGTCATCCTTCCTAAAAGGACAGGGTTTGGCCATTCACAAGCTACCAGAGCGGCTTGAAGTCATGGAGGAGTTCCCTCAATTGGTGGATGGCCAAAAGGTAGACAAGATATCCTTGAAAAATATGATCCTTAACAAAATCACCCCCTCCCCAACCTCCCCTCTCCGAGGCGTAGGCGCTACGAGCCGGAGGCCTCGAGGGGGAGGGCGGGGTGGGGGTGGATGTTTCTCAAAACAATAAGGAGTGAGAGAGAAAATGTCCAAAAAAGAACATAAACAAATCACCATGGAGACCGACGTCCTCATTCTTGGTGCGGGTGCCGCAGGATGTCTTGCAGCCATTGGGGCGAGAGAGAAGAGAGCCAAAGTGCTCATTGTGGATAAAGGCTCCGTCATTAGCTGTGGTTGCACGGGCGCTGGACAGGATCATTTCGGGGCTCAGTTGAACACGGGTCCTGACTGGGATACGGATGAAGCGGCTACACGTTATTACAGCAGCCCCGGATGGGGAGTATCCAGAGCTTTGGTGGAGAAGTCCTTCACGAAAGAAGTCTACGCTATGGTGAAACGCCTTGAAGACTGGGGCGTGCAATTTTTCAAAAAACCGGATGGTTCCTATTATCGTGCTCCCGGGCTGGGACAGCCCGAGTGGTTCCTGATGATGAAAAATGGTGTGGATCTAAAAAAAATGTTGGCGAAAAGCGTACTCGATGCGGGCGCACAAGAGGTAGAGCAGATAGTCATAACAAAGCTATTAAAAAATAATGGTAAGGTCTCCGGGGCCTTGGGATTCCACCGACGATCCGGGGCTTTTTATCTCTTCCGGGCGAAGAGCACTGTCCTTGCGCTGGGTGCTCATCAATCTAGGTGGTCAACCAACAGCACCCGTATGCCCTACAACATCTGGCAATACCCGTGGAATACGGGAAGCCAAGTCGTCCTGCCCTATGAGATCGGAGCGAAAATAAAAAACGTGGAGTTGTCTGTGACAACAACCCTGCCCAAGGGTTTTGGAACTCCGGGTGTGAATGCCTTTGCCGGGATGGGAGCCTATTTCCTAAATGCAAAGGGCGAGCGATTTATGAGGAAATACCATCCGTTGGGAGAGAGGGCCCCAAGGGGTGCGCTTATTTGGGCAGAAATTCAGGAGGTGAGTGAAGGAAAAGGGCCCATCTTTTTGGATTGCCGGCATCTGCCCAAAAAGGAATTGGAACACCTTGTGAAGAACCTCCTCCCTGTAGACAAACACACCTTCAATGACTGGCTCGACCAGCGCAACGTGGATCTAAAGAAGGAGCTTTTAGAGGTGGAGATCGGGGAGTTCTCTGGCGGAGGGAATCTACATGTGGATATGAACATGGAATCCACAAACGCGAAAGGGCTCTTTGGTCTCCCCTTCTCAGGCATGTTGTCCACGGCCATGACCGGAGGCTTGGTTGCAGGAAGGGAGGCATCTGCCAGCGCCTCAAAAATGCGTGGTTTGCCAGAGATAGATATGGATCAAGTGACCAGAAGAAAGCAACAGACCTTTTTGCCCTTTCAGGTTGCTGATGGTTATCCTCCCAAAGCGTATGAGGACAAGATTAGGCAAGTCATGGAATACTACATGGGCAACAAGCGAAGCGCGAAGGGCATGAACATCGCCCTGAGCAGCCTGGAAGTCCTTGAAAAACA
>DAOVAK010000709.1 GCA_030671095.1 Deltaproteobacteria bacterium
CTCCCCACATCTTGGGGGACTATTTAAAGCTGGGGGACACTCCCAGACCCCCGGCAGGAAGTATCCTGCACTTTTTCTCAGCAGTCTCATTAACTAATAGCAGGAAAGTTACTCCTCCAGTATGAATTCCCACTGGCAGGGGATCTCATCCTTGTTTTTTCTGGGGGGCATCTTTAGAAGGGTGGTTTTTATCTTCGGGTTGAAGGCGCGAGCGGTCGCCTCGATCAGCGGTTTGTCCAGCTCATTGCATGCCAGGTTAAGCAACCAGTCATCACCATGCCGCTCACAGTATTCAAGCGTACGGCATTTCGTCACCGTCATCAAGCCATATTTCCCATCATCCTTAAGTTCGTAATCGATATCGAACATCACGGCGAACCCGGGGTCGATCTGGAAGTACTTGAACATGCTAGCGATATCATTCCCGTGTATGTTCATCGCCTCTGTCGGCCGGCGCATCTCCTGCTTCCAGTTGGTGTCCCACACCTCCTTGGAGCACGAGAGCGCTACATCATCGCCATACCTCTTGCGGATGACAGTGGTCCACATGCCGTCAGCTCCGAGGTACATCTTGCTCGCAGCGACAAGCAGCCTCACCAGCGCCTCTTTGGAAAAATCGGTTAGCTTTAAATCCGATTTGAAATCCCCACTATAATCTTCCAAGTCAGGCATAGTGCACCTCCTTCAATATCTAATCATACGTCTAACTTGAACTCCCATTGACAGGCGATATCATCATCACTCTTTCTGGGAGGCAACTTTATCGGCTCTACCTCTATTTTGGGGTTGAACCTCTTCGCTATCCATTTGAACGCTGGCAAATCTATCTCCTCGCACGCCAGCTTCTGCAACTCGGTGTCATTGTGCCGCTCAAAGTACTCCAGAGAATTGCAACGGGTGACAGTCATTATGCCGTGGTTCTTGTTCCTCAGCTCAAACTGAACACGGGGTTTGAAATCCGGTGGGGGGCCAACATAGATAACCGAGAATGCCGGCCCAAACTGAAGATACTTGAACAGTGCAGGAATATCGTCCCCTTCAATGTTCAGTGCCTCCACAGTCTGCCGAATATCAATCTCCAGACCTTTTGAGAACCAGACGTCCTTATCGTAATCGAAAGCAACTTTATCCCCGTGCTTTTTCCTCATGAGGCCGGTCCAGATACCGTCTATCCCCAGGTAGAGCTTGCCTGATGCTACTAGTAACCGTAGAATCGCTTCTTTGGAGAAATCAGGTAGAGTCAGATCAGCGTTGAACTCCCCGCTATAATCGTGTAGCTCTTCCATATTATCCTCTCTTGCTCGATTGGTCGTTGCCAGTAGCCTTCAAAGCTTTTACATACAGGCTATCAAACGCTTGTTACCTAATCTTCCAGCTTATACTCCCACATACAGACCGGTATATCATTGGGGCCACTACGCGGTGGGAGCTTCAGAGGGGTAACCTTTATCTTGGGGTTAAAATGATCCGCATAGTCCTGGAAGGCTGGTGGCTCCAGGTCATGACACAGTGGTTTTATCCTGCCCGGGTCCTTCTTCTCAAAATACATCAGGGAGGGGCAGCGGTAGATGGTCATGATGGCATACTTGGGGTCCCTGATAAAAATGTCATACTCGTATAGTCCCTCGGTGTAGCACGGGTCAAGCTGCACCGCTTTGAACATGGTATAGAGATCGTCCCCCTGTATATTGGCCACTTTCTGCAATCCACCGAGCACATGCCTGACTATCCTTCGCCAGACCTTCATCTCCCACTCCCATGCCTTCTCAGGGCCCACTTCCTCGGCCACGGTGGAGTACCATAGCCCGTCCATTAGTTCGTACAGCCGGCCGTACTCACACAGCAATTTGCCCAGCAGTTCTTTGGAGAAATCCTCATACCTGAAATGTCGTATAAAAGGCCCGCTATAATCGTTTCTTTCTTCCATGTATTCCTCCTTGTTATTTTATCGGTCTTTTATGTTGCTCATACATCGATTCTTTATATTCACCTCCTAATTATCTGTGAGACTGATGAAATACTCTCAATCAACCCCCTATATTCCCCAATCTTGGGGGACTTATAAAGCTGGGGGACACCCCCAGACCCCCGGCAGGAAGTATCCTGCACCTCGTTTTTAGCGGCCTCATACTTATTAATTGCATATAAATATTAACCAGGCTTAAA
>DAOVAK010000162.1 GCA_030671095.1 Deltaproteobacteria bacterium
GATAACTTTTGAGTCATTATTGTAGGGTTAATGAACCTGGGGCTTCGCCCCGGTCGGAATAACGGAACAATGGAGTACTGGCCTCCGGCCCCGCTTCCAGCCCGACTCCGTCCCGGAGTGTAGGGCTTACAAGCAGACTTCCCGCTCGACTCCGTCCCCGCTTCCAGCCCGTAGGGCTTCCAGGCCGGAGGGTAGGGGACTACGCCCTCTCCGAGCTGTAGGCTCTATGAGCCGGAAGCCGGAGGGTAGAACCTACGCCCTCTCCGAGCTGTAGGCTCTACGAGCCGGAAGCCGGAGCGAACGATGGCTTCGTAGAAAAAAGCATGATTCTTCCCCTTTTCATACCCACTATTCCATTATTCCACGTGGACAGGCGTGAAATAGCGCTACCTGAACGGAAATATATACCTGAGCAACTGGATAGGTTTCAACAAATCAAAATAGATGGCTAAGAGGACTCTAAACGTAGATCTGGTATTAGGGGCCATAATTGTTCTGATATTTATTGGTTTTTCCATCATCAGGCCGTCCTTCTTCGAGGGAATTGAAAGGTATGTCTATGATTCAGCGTTGAGATTCCCCCCTGGAGAAAAGCAGGGTGTCTCTCAGGTGGTGCTCATCAATATTGATGACAAGAGCCTGACCCACCTCGGTTCATGGCCCTGGCCGCGACACCTGATTGCAGAGATGATAGACATACTGAAGGAAAGTGGGGTAAAACTCATCGGCCTCAATGTCCCGCTCTTTGAAAAGCAAGCAAACCTTGGCCTTGAAGTGTTGAAATCATTTCATGAGAAGTTTAAGGCCTATCCCTTTGCTGAAAAGGACCCTGCCATGGCCACGTGGATGCAGGAACACCTCAAACAGATGCAAAAAGATCTCGACAGTGACAGAAGGCTCGTAGAGAGTGTGCGGCAAAGCGGGAATGTTGTCTTTCCAGCCTCCGTGAAATTTGAAACTTCCTCTGACAGGACTGAAAGGGGAGGAGACGCCATACTTTCAAAAGACTTCCTGACCTCGGCCCAACTCTCCGATTCCCTAAGAAAGAAAGTTTCAGTCAACCGTGTTTCACTTCCATTCCCGGAGCTTGCGCAAAATGCGCTCGGTGTGGGTCATGACAGCTTGACACTTGAAAGCAATATGGCGGGCCGATCCCACCTCATGTTTGTCAGTTATAAAGGATCCCTCTTACCATCTTTCCCCCTTCGACTCGCCATCGCTTTTCAAGACCTACAACCCAAAGAAGTCACTGTGGTGGAAAATCAGATTCGTTTAAAAGGCCGGAGTATTGCGATAAGCAACGGAGAGCTGCTGGTAAGATTTAAGAATAATCAGGACCCCTTTCCCCAATATCCGTTTGTGGATATCTTGAGGGCGAGACAGGCGCCCCCTGTTCTGAAAGGGAAAATAGCTGTCATAGGCTTCAACGCTTCGGAAAGCAGACGTATGAATACACCTGTCTCCTCAAGCGTGTCTGAGGGTGTACTGATCGCCAACATACTGGAGAACATTATCAGCGCCACCTTTATAAGTCGCCCCCCCTTTATGTTCCATTTTGAGATCTTGAGCATATTTTTGCTGGGCGGGATTGCATCCCTCTTGTTCCCGCGTATGGGAGGGTTGAGCAGGACGGCCCTGGCAGTGGGTCTGATCATTCTCCCCCTCCTAGCGGGAATGCTACTCTTTTCCACCAGGGGTATCTGGTTCAAAACCACCTATATCGGGTGTGGCACGCTCACCATCTATCTCACAATCTCTCTCAAGCACTTACTCGTCGCAAGAGGCAGCACAAGGGATTCCATTGAAACCAACCGTTTGCTCGGTCTCAGCTTTCAAAGCCAAGGCCTTCTTGATCTTGCCTTCGACAAGTTTCGAAGACTACCCTTGGACGACGAGACCAAAGAACTCGTCTATAATCTAGGTCTGGAATATGAAAGAAAGCGGATGACCGACAGGGCCTTGATCGCTTATGAGTACATCAGCAAGTGGGGAAGCTATCGGGACCTTGATGAACGCATACCCAAGATGAAAGCCTCTGATAACTCCTCTACCCTTGGCAGCTATGGGGAAAACAGAGAAGTGAGCATATTAGCAGATGCCTCTGCAGAGACCAGATCTAGGGTTGGGCGATATGACATTCTTGAGGAACTGGGCAAAGGTTCCATGGGGCAAGTTTACAAGGCGCTAGATCCTAAGATAAACCGTCTTCTGGCCATCAAAACGATCCGTTTTTCAGACGAGTTTGAAGAGGATTTAATCCAAGAGATCAAGGAGCGATTTTTTCGAGAGGCGGAGATAGCGGGACAGCTTTCACATCCATCAATAGTAACCATTTACGATGTGGGGGAAGATCGCGATCTCACTTATATGGCTATGGAATTTCTGGAAGGCGAAAATTTAGAGAAGTACATTATTAAGGAAAACCTACTCCCTTTTACGAAAATCCTAGATGTTATTGCGGAAGTGGCTGAGGCCCTTGACTTTGCCCACGGAGCGGATGTGATCCACAGGGACATTAAGCCCGCCAATATCATGCTCCTCAAGAACGGTGGGGTCAAGGTGACGGACTTTGGTATTGCAAAGGCCATATCCTCTTCCAGAACCAAGACAGGGGTAATTCTCGGTACACCCAACTATATGTCACCTGAACAGATCATGGGTCAGAAAATGGATCTGCGATCGGACGTATTCTCCCTAGGCGTTCTGTTTTTTCAACTGTTGACAGGGGAATTGCCCTTCCATGGAGAGAATCTGAGCAGTCTCTTATATCAGATTACGCAAGTAAGACATCCTTCCGTGCGCAGTTATAATCCCAAAATCCCCAGAGTCTGTGAGCAGATCCTGAACAAGGCCTTAGCCAAGGATCCGAAAGATAGATTCAGCAACGCAGAAGAAGTGGAGAGGATTATCAGACTCCTTATCTCAAAGATAGAGGCGTTAAGGAAAAAGAAAGTCGCCTAAGGGCGGCCTTTACATTAGGCCGGATCTCAGTTCCGCAAGCTGTTATTGGAGAAACATTGTTAATCGCATCTTCAGGAATAACGGATGTAGGTCTGAAAAGGGGGGGCAACGAAGATTGCTTCTCCACGGAAGATTCTTTGGGCCTATACGTTGTGGCCGATGGCATGGGAGGCCATCAAGCGGGTGAGGTGGCCAGTCAGATCGCAGTGGAGCTCATCAACAAGAGCTTCCGCAGATGGATTGAGCAGGAGGCTTATGAAGATGAGCTCTTCGGCTTTGCTGACAATTCAGTCACCATACAAGGGAATTATCTCTTAAGTAGTATCAGGCTGGCCAACAGGATCGTATATGAAATGGCCCTGGAACATGAACGGTACCAAGGGATGGGGACCACCGTGGCCACTTTGCTCGTTACATCCTCTCTGATCATTGCCGCCAATGTGGGTGATAGCCGTATCTACATGGTAAGGGATGGTCATATCGAAAGGCTATCCAAAGATCACACGATTGTTGCCGAACAGGTTGAAATGGGGGTCATGACAGAAGAGGAGGCCTCATCAGCTCCGCTCAAGCACGTATTAACCAGAAATTTGGGTTCTGCAGAAAACGTGGAAGCAGAAATCTTTGAGATAGAACCTTCAAACAATGATCGCTTGATACTATGTTCAGATGGGCTGACGGATTTGGTGTCTGATAGAGAAATCTTGGAGATGGCACAGGATGTAGATGACCCTGAGAACCTGTGCAACCAGTTTGTGGAAAAGGTTTTGAAACGGGGGGCCCATGACAATACGACCGTGGTTTCTGTCTTTTTGACGAACATGAAAAAGAAGAGGGTTAGCCCTTTAAGTAGAATTGGACTTCCGCTGGCGGAAGGGCTAGCAAATATACAGAAAGTAATCAAAAAAATTAAATCTTAAGTTAATTTTATATTGATTTTTTCTATTTTATTAAGATAATATTATAATGACCTTAAATTCGGGAGTGAAATCATGCCCAGGCTCATTTTAACCTTCAACAAACAGGTGATCAAAGAATACCCTTTTCTGAAAGATAGCATTACCATCGGTCGCAATGACGACAATGGCATCATTATAGATAATCTGGCCGTCTCTTCCTACCATGCAAAGATAGATAAGGTGGGGCCTGACTACATTGTCACAGATCTCCAAAGCACGAACGGCACATTTGTTAACGACGAAAAGGTCGTCTCACACAAACTCTCCCACGGGGACAACATCGTTATTGGGAAACATGTCATCCTTTTTGTCGCCGCAGAGAAGGCAGCTGAGGCGGCAGACAAGAAAGGGGAACTGGATAAAACAATGATGCTGGACACGGCCAAACAGAAGGAACTGCTCGCCAAACAGCAGGTGGTCCCCAAGACCCCCAAGCCTCCCCAAAAGATAGGGGTTGTGAGCTTTATCAATGGCTCTGATTTAGGCGAAATCGAGTTAAAAAAGAAGCTCACCAAAATAGGCAAGGGGGACACCTCAGAGATAAGACTCTCAGGCGTATTTATGGGTTCCACCGCTGCAACGATTAGTAAGAGGCCATCGGGTTATACAATAACATTCACGGGGGGGCGGACAAAACTGAAGGTCAATGGCGAGGTTGTAAAGGATAGCGTTGCCTTAAAAGATTTTGACACCATTGAGTTGGGTCCCTTTAAGTTTCAATTTTACCAGAAAGAGGTTAAGCCTCATTGAAATGTTTTAGATCAGCCCAGCCCCCTCTAATTGGCAGTTTTCCCGCCTTATTTAGATTCCTCTCAAATTTTTGAAGGTTTTCTCTCCAGGGCCTGAGGACCTGGCTTTGAGCTGCCCCCAGAGGGGGCTTTTAGGGTCTTTCCTTCATGCGAAAGTCTGCTCACTATCTTTCCCGGCAAGGCCATTTAACTCTGACCCGGCCCATCGAAGATCCCGCTATGCGGGGGAGGACCGGGTTTCCCATATGAAAATAAAGTATGATCCTCTAATCTTTCCCTTTGCGCCTTTGCTTTATATCATTTAGCGCGCCATCTACCTGATCTCTCGTGAAGGTCTTATTGCACTTGGTGCATTGGTAGAGCTCTTCGGTCAATTTGTCATAGATGAGATCTTCGGAGAAATTCACCCCATGAAAACAGATTTTAAAGTTGTAGATGAGCTTGAAGTCTTTATTCTGACAACTGTCACACAAAAAGTAGTCCTGGAAAATCTCCATTTTCCGTTCCTCCTCCGAGATCAATTCTTAGCTGGGCCCTATCAGGTTTTTTGGGTTTTTACCCTGTCTTTACCATTTTTACAATACTTTTTTGCGGAAGTAATCAGAGATACGCAATGGGCCTCAAACCCTTACGTCTGCGAATGGATTCCAGCACACCGACGGTTCCGGTCATCATATTATCACCCAAGGGCGATCCAAACTGTATGGGCAGTCGGGAGTTTTCCACCAATCTCCGCTTTGGGCCAGTGGCAATGATGAGATCTGTCGTTTTAAACCCAAAGCCATTTCGGATATAGGCACCATGACCCCCTTCTTCCAGTATCTGCCTATGTTGCAATATCCCGTCAGCCAGTTCCCTCATTAAGACTTCCACCCGTTCCAGGGTGATGTCACTGGTGTGGTATTCAAAAAATCCTGTGAGCTCCCCTCCTTGTATAGCGGCACCCACAGTATGGGAGGTTGCCACATCAAGGGTCAATACCCTCTCCTTTTCCCTTGCCCGAGGATCCATGGACGCCCCCAATATGGCCGCCATCCCACTATCCATGACGTAAATCTCATCGGCTGGCAACACCTTGGCGCTTTGGGCCATGGACCTTAGACGGCTCAAGGTCGCAGGCACTTCGTCACTCTTGTAAAGCAGGGCATGGGGAAAGGGGTTTTTATCTAGACGAGACTTGAAAATCTCGTGACGATAATCCAGGTGGGATACACCTTCTGGCGGTCTTCCATGGTCTTGAGCACAGAGTCCTACCACCTCAAAGGAAAAGGGAACACCCAATGCCTCCATTATTTTTTCCAAGCGATCCACTTCCAGATCGCCGGTGGTGAGCGTGTGGTAACCCCCAGTCTGTTCCAGGTCTTGCGCTTCTTTATCATCAACAACTTTGATACCCCAGGACCGCACCTTGTCCAAATTGTGGTGGATTGTGGCTGCTGAGGAAGCAGACATGACCACCACGGCTTCCTCAGCCCTCCTTTTCAAGACGCTCGACAAGGCCCCTCCACCCATCTCCGTTCCAGTGATCAGGAGATTTCCCGAAACCCTCTCCGCCTCCTCTGCCAAGGTCTTTACAGGAGACTTGGCCACCGCCTTGAAGTGCTGGTTGGAATCCATGTCATAGTAGAGCAGGTCCACAGTCCCAGCGCCCACATCTACGATCAAGAATCTCCCCATGTATGACCCCTTAATTGGCCTCCAATTTTCATTTCACTCGCCTTTCCATCCTCCGTAGCCCGTCCTCCGCAGTAGCCTGTCGGAGCGAAGGGGACTTGCCTGCCTCAGGCAGGGCTCCCGTTTGCGGGGGGACGGAGGCTGGACAGGCTACTGCGGAGGCCGGGCGCCCCGATGCCCCGCG
>DAOVAK010000737.1 GCA_030671095.1 Deltaproteobacteria bacterium
AAACTCCTGGTTCATTCACCCTTGACTTTCAAACCTATCAAATGACTGACACCTGAAACCTGACCCCTGAAACCTCCTTAAGGAAGACTAATATCGCTTAGCTGTCGGTCGTAGAGTTTGCCTATTCCGTACTCGGATCGGCGCAGGAATCTCTCTGTGGCGGGTCCTATGATCTGCATTTCTGGATGCTCACCTTGCACCTCTATGGCGAGCTTCATCTCCTTGGTGCAACCGGTGCTGTAGGTGGCGTCCTTACCTAGCCACTCCGGTGCGACCTCCCTATTCAGGAGCCTAAAACTTGTCTCAATATCTTCTACGGTTTGGAATCTCCATATGTCGATTAAACCGCTCCGCTGCACCACTTCCCACATATACATGAGGTCGTCAGCGTCCATCCCAGGAACGAAGTGCTCGGCTGGATTAATAATAAAGCTCTTCTTGTAACTTTTGCGAAGGTCATCCACATAAACTTTGAGAAGCTGAAAGGCGGTGTCCATCTGACCCGGGATGCTACCAATGATGGCGCTGTAAAAAATGACCTTATCGCCGCGATCCTTTGCCGCAGCCATCTCACGGATGATGCCATTGGCCTTTTCCTTGAGATCTTGTTCTGAGAACTTTACCGCCTCGGCATGTTTTGGTTTGTAACTTACGATCACCTCTTGTCCGTCAGGGCCCAATCGTACATTGAAAATATCCCTGGTAAACTGAAACGGGGTACCAAAAAGCCGCCGCCATTGTTCCTCGCCCTTGGATATGACCACATCGGCTTCTTTGAACATTCTGGCAAAGGTAGTGGAGGTGAGCAGGAAATTCAGACGTTCCTGAGTCCCATCGGAGATAATGAAAAGCTGCGTGTCCGTTTTGAGCCTCTCCAGCAGTTCTTTTTTTGAGATACTCGGGTCTTTGATATGGTCTGCATCATGTACCTCCTCCATCAGCAAAGGGTCGTGCTCCACGTCGTATCTGGTAACCTTATGGAGGTAGAACCCGTCCTTGACCACAAGAATAACCTTATGCCCCCAACCCAGGAGGAACCGCATGATCTTCAGGTCAACGACGATCTCCCCCGCGTCATTGCATAGCCAGAGGATCTTTTTGGGAGGCTCGCTGCACGTACCGGGGGCCTCCTGCGGGCGCTGTAGATAATCTTGCAGGGGTTTCACTCCATTTCCGCTCAATGGCCGATGTAAAATCTTGTTAAAGTCCACCTTTGGCCGACCTGCCCCTGCCTCTCCGGTTTCCCAGAGCTCACTGGCAACACAGAGGTTGAGGAGCCTCCGCAATTGCAGTTTGGCCGCCTCCGACTTGAGCTCTTCAAGGCTCTCGAAACTCAGAATGGTTTGCTGGTCAATCCAATTAAAGCTGTTCCAGAAGGTAGGACCTGCCACCAATTCGTTCACCATCTTATTTTGTTGCACTTTGGCGGGAAAATATGGGGTGTCGATTTTACTTTTATCAATGAAAATTTTAAAAAGCCTTTTTTCAAGCCGCGATGGGAGGAGGATATCGTCGTGGGTGTCATGTTCGAATTTGATTCGCAGTAATTCTGTGAGAAAAGTCCTTTGGGACTCATCGGCTATCAAGTCTTGGACCAACCGCTCTACAACCCTCCAAACTTCCTGATAGCGTTCATGGAGATATGTCCTGGACTGCCTTTTTAGGATAGCTTCGAAAAGTTCGGTGGAACAAGGATAGTAGACCGCATTCTCTGGCAAATGGACAACGAAACGCACCTGTTCGGGTGAGGCCACCTCGTCAGGCTGAGTCTCGAAATCCAGGTGATTTTCAGTAAAAAAATTAGTTAACCAGGCATCGGCTGAAGGGTCTCCCTCAGATTTAGGTATTGAAGCCGCCTCCGACTGCAAACCCTCAGCGGGTTTATACAACATCGCTCATAGCTCCATCGGATCAAATGAAATCAAAATGAATAGATGCACTCTTTGTGCCACAGTGGGAATCGATGAAACGGAGAAAAACGCATTATCTCCTGCTTCTATAAATACTATCTATACTATATTTAATA
>DAOVAK010000301.1 GCA_030671095.1 Deltaproteobacteria bacterium
ACTTTGTGTGAATTAAAAGGAGATATCTGAGGATTATCTTGACTTCCCCGCCATATCTTGATTTAATTTAATGCTGTCATACTAAATAGTTACGCCACCCCCCGGTCTCTTGAGCAATAGGGGGGTTTGCTTATTATAATGTGAAGGGCTTCTCGTCCCATAGGATCAGGAATCTCTTTTTATGGAATTTAAGTCATTTGGATTCTCAGACGTAGGCAAAACCCATGAGCATAATGAGGACAGCTATCTGCGCAGCGATAAAGAAGGGCTATTCGTTGTTGCCGACGGCATGGGCGGCCACGTATCAGGGGAGATGGCCAGCCACCTCGCGGTTGAGAGTGTGGAGGAGTTCGTTACTCGATCGCGGTCCGAAAGCATAGACTTTTCCGGAGAATACCGTAAAGATCTGAGCACAGAGCAAAACCGTCTTTTGGCGGCCACACGCGCGGCCAACCGCAGAATCCGTGAGGAGGCCGACAGGAATCCCGCCAAAAGAGGGATGGGGACCACCCTCATTGGCGTTATTCTAGAAGATAATCAACTGGCTGTAGTGAATGTGGGAGATAGTCGATTATACCGGATACGAAATGGCAGCATGAAACAGGTCACCCATGACCATACGTTGGTGGCTGAACAGCAAAGACTGGGAAGACTGACCAAAGATGAGGCGAGGAGACATCCTCAGAGGCATATATTGACCAGCGCTTTGGGTATAAGCGAGAGCCCCAGGATAGATCTTTATCGTGCCAAGGTGATACCCAATGATCTGTACCTAATCTGCTCAGACGGTTTGAATGATATGCTCGATGATGAGGAAATATTGACCATAATCCACTCCATTAAGGATAAGTCACTTTACAAGATAGGCCTTTCTTTGGTTTTACAAGCCACCCTGGCAGGCGGTCTGGACAACATAACCGTTATTTTACTATCTTTCTGAGGAAGAAACTGAAGCAGAGACAGCATGCCCAGTGTCCGTCTCATAACCAAAAACGGCCAAGTCTGCGATTTTTCCCTCCTTGAAGACGAGACGACGATAGGCCGAAGCGACGATAATGATATCGTCCTTCCCGGCCCTACCGTTTCCCGCAATCACGCCCGGATTGAAAAAATCAAAGAAGGGTATCTCCTGACCGACCTTGGAAGTTTGAATGGTACGGAGGTGAATCACAAATCTATCCAAAGTATCCTCCTGAAGCACCAGGACCGAATAAAAATTGGTCCAAACCATCTCACGTTCATAACCGAAGAAAACGCCCAGGAGCGCCCTGCGGGCTCGCCTGTGTTGACCGTTTCCTCCTTACCTTCTGAGGCCGTCAGCGACCCCGCCAAGATTACCGAGGTACTCCCCTCTTTAGCCAGGAGCAACAAAGTGCTGTTTGTGCTTTATGAAATCAGTCGGCACTTGACTTCTATCCAGGATTTCAACGAACTCCTCAAAAAGATCATGGACCTGATTTTTATGGTCATTGACGCGGACCGCGGTTACTTGTTTCTCATAGGAGACACAAAAGAGTCTGAGCCTGTTCCCGTCGTGGTCAAATACAAAGACGATCTCATAAAAGATGGGGAACAGCTAAGGGCAAGCCGAACTATCCTTAACAAAGTCATCAATGAAAAGGTGGCTCTTCTGACCTCAAATGCCATGGAGGATCCTCTACTGGATCATGCCAAGAGCATAGTTGTACAGCAAATTAGAACCGCCATGTGTGTCCCACTCTGGAGGAGGGACAAGGTTATCGGCGCCATCCAGCTGGAAAGCAAAAGGTTGGACAACCAGTTCACAAAGGCTGACCTTGAACTCCTTAACGCCATTGGAAGTCAAATGGCCATGATCATTGAACAGGCCAGCCTCAATGAACAGATCCGCGAAGAAGGGCGCATGATAAGACGCCTGGAGCGGTATTTTTCTCCTCAGGTCATAGAGACGATTCTAAAAGGGGGCGTAGGGACAAAAGAAGACATCATGGAGCCAAGGGAGCTTACAGCGACTGTCCTCTTCACGGACATCGTCGGATTTACTCGCCTCTCTGAGCAGATGCCCCCCAGAGAAATAAACACGGTCTTAAACCAACACTTTCACCGGATGGCCGACATTGTCTTCCAGTATGGGGGAACGTTGGACAAATATTTGGGGGATGGCCTGATGGCCGTTTTTGGCGCGCCCATGGAGAAGGAAGATGATGCGGAAAGGGCCATTCAGGCAGCGAAGCAAATGAGGGAAGAATTGAGGGAAATGATGGACGAAACGGGGGCTGGTACGCCATTTGATATCCGAATAGGCGTTAACACGGGTCGGGTGGTAGCCGGAAATATTGGTTCACCAAATCGGGTGGACTATACAGTTATCGGTGATCCAGTCAATGTGGCCTCAAGGCTGGAATCCATGGCCGAACCCAACCAGATTCTTATTGGAGAGGAAACCTATCGGCACGTAAAAGGGCTATTTGATATCAAGAAGGTGGGCCCCAAAAAGGTCAAGGGAAAAGGGGCAGAGATTATGGTCTATGAAGTCTATTGATTGGCATTAAACTTTTCCTTGCCTCGTATATAAGTGGCAATGTTCTTTTTCAGCAAGTCATATTCTTCGGCGAGATTCTCTAATTGCTCTTTGCTCTCCTGTGCATTTTCCTCCAGTTCTTTCATCTTCAATTTCAGGTCTGTTATATTTGTATTGACAATGATGCACTCCCTACCCCTCTGCTCTGAAGCTTCTGTGGGGTAGACCTTGGCCAGCACATAGACAGGCTCACCCCCTTTCGTATAATACTTCCACTGATTGTTACTAACGGTCTGTCCCTTGAAAGCCCTGACGATCGTTTTTTTAAAGGTGTCCCTGTATCGTTTCGAAAGGAACATCAAAGGACTTTTGCCCAGCATCTGTGATGTACCGTAGCCAAAACTCTCCTCACATGCCTTGTTCCAGAAGCTAATCTTTCCCCTGGAATCGAGCTTAAAAATGGGATTGGCCCATATTTCCTCTGTATCTTCCGTGAAATCATTGGGGATACCACTAGGGTCATTTTGTCGTACGGTGATGTCCTGTACGGTCTGAATCGCCCCTCTCGCATTCCCGTTGGTATCCGAGACCGGGGCAACCGTAATGAGCGCCCGCGAACCCCCTTTGAGATTGGGCAGAAACGTCTCCAATTGGTACCAACCGCTCTCTGTGCCAGGTCCAACTGTATCTCCATATGCTTCTGCCACGAAATCCGGGTCCTCCAGAAGAATATCTGCCAGACTTCTCTGATCATCAATGCTAAATCCTTCCCATACCCCTTTACCCAGGATCTCCTCGGCCCTGATCCCTGTCATCTCCTGACACGCCCGATTCCACTGAATGACCCGATGATCTTTGTTTATGATGAAGGTGGGGACAGGGGATCTTGCCAAAATGTCATCCACATATTTTTTGGATTCCATGAGGGCCCTGGTTTTTTGCTGCTCACGATTCGTGATCCCACTCTTCTCACGCTCAAATAAAAAGGCAACTAGAAATATGGCCAAAAGAGCGACGAGAAAGACGCCGAGACTGTAAATGCCTGAGATTCCCGCGGGGATAAGATTGGAAAATGGGTAACCCATGTGGAAAAGATAGGTGACAACCCCGGCTTGCACGAGGACTAATAGAGCCCAGAATGCACCCCATGCATAGCCGTTCAAAAAAACGGCCAAAAGGAGGATTCCTCCATTCAGCAACCAGGACGTTGACATGACCCCCGCTGAAGTCATAGCCCCGGTGTTCCATGAGACAACGAAAAGGGTGGCCCAGAGGATAAGAATGGAATAGTTGGCCACCCAGAGGATATTCTTTGTCTTCCTCAGAATTATCACGGATGGGATCATGAGCAGGCCGGCGCCGATGATCACATAAAAGAGGGAGATGGCCCCCACGTAGAAGTAAAAAAGACCCAGCAGGGGGGCGAGCATGATGAAGCCCAGCTGAAATATATTGAGGGCCTTGATCTTTCGTGTCACTTCAGGGTCAGAGAATTTTGGCCCGCTGGTTATCAGATTGTCGAATAGGAATTGAAGATTCATCATCTTGGATTAGTGGACTTCAGAATGGAGGAAGGGAAGATAGATTTTGGCCTGACCGCATAGGTTTCTTTGGCGCTTGGTCGAGACCAATGTGCACAAAACAGATCAAAGAGGAGCGAGAGAGCCGGCGCTAACCGGCCGTGAAAATCGCAATAATCCCTCCTTTGGTCACGCTTCCAATCAATTGCCTGCTCCCGTCTCTATAAAGAGGGAAGTCCGCAGAAATGACAATGGTGCAAGAATCATCGGCCGAAGCTGGAAAGGCTCGAATATCATAGTGCAGTTGATGGCCTGACGGAATGCTTATCTTGAGGGCATTACTGATCTGTCCAAACTCCGCTTTGGTCGGAGCATCATCCTTGAATATGACTATTGGCGTGTCATTCTCTGGAAAGAACTTATTGCGTTCAAGATAATAGATGATCTGGGCATCCAGAAGCTTCCGCATCATCAAGGAGGCCTCCGAACCGTACGCCCGCATTTGATACGTGCGGTAAACGGGCAACGCTGTAGCAGACAAAGC
>DAOVAK010000639.1 GCA_030671095.1 Deltaproteobacteria bacterium
TTGACGGTCAGCTTCAGTTCCTCATTCTGGAAGGGCTTGGTGATATAGTCATAGGCCCTCTTTTTCATGGCCTCCACAGCCATCTCAATGGTTCCATAAGCGGTCATCATGATTACGGGGAGATCAGGCTTTATTTTCTTAGACGCTTCCAGTAGTTGCATGCCGCTTGTCCCTGGCATTTTCATATCCGTGATTATCAAATCCAGATCTGACTCCTGGATCAGATGAATGGCATCCTTGGCACTACCGGCTGTAAGAATCTCGTAGCCCTCCGGCCCCAGTAGGGCCTCAAGGACCACCAGGTAGTTTTTTTCATCATCCACGATTAAAATTGTTTCCATAGAGAAGTGACTCCCTCATTTCTATGGGGTCTTTCGGTAATTATCCCCTACGCGGCAACTGGATCCCCACTTTCGTGCCTTCCCCTTCTCTGCTTTGTATGTCTATGGTCCCTCTATGTCCCTCGATGATCTTTCTTACGATGGATAGCCCAAGGCCGCTTCCCTTTTCTTTTGTGGTGAAAAAAGGATTGAATATTTTATCCGCATTTTCCTCGTTGATACCGCAGCCCGTGTCTTCAATTTCTATTTGATAGGTATCCCTGGCCTCTTCCACCTTGATGTCTATGGTGCCCCCATCCTCCATGGACTGAATGGCATTTATCAAGATGTTCAAAAAGGCCCTATAAAGGAGGTCATGGTCTGCCTTGAGCCTAAAGGACCTGCCGTTTAGGTTGTCTTGAACCTGGATGCCCTTTTTCTCCAGTTCGGGCCCTATGAAAGAGAGGTTTTTCTGGATGATTTCCTCCAGCTGACATTCCTGGAGATTTGGCACTTGGGGACGGGCAAAATCGAGAAACTCCGTCACAATTTGATTTAGCCGCGTTGACTCCTCTGTAATCACCCCTGAAAGACGCTTTTGGGTATCACTCGCATCGGGCATCTCACCCAACAATTCGGCCGTACTGCGTATAATCCCAAGGGGGTTTTTTATCTCATGGGATATGCCGGCCACCATCTCGCCGAGGGCGGCCAGACGCTCGGCCAGGTGGAGTTGCGATTCGAGCTCACGTTGTTCTTGGGCCCTCTGCTCAATCATTCGTTCCGCTTTGTGCACAATCAAGAGGAGGGCCAAGAATATGAGTCCCATGATGAGAATGGAGAGGAGGAATATGAGGAACTGGAACCTTACGATGGATTTATATTGCTTACTCATATCCTGAATCAACTCAAAGACACCACCAATACCTATCGAACCCGTATACGGATTTTCCACTGTGAAAGGAATGTAGGTCCGAAGCGTCTTCTTCCCCCCCATGAACTCGATGCCAAGCCCCCAAAACTCATCCGTTGTGGAGATGAGACCTGATGAACGTTCCCCCTGAATGGCCCTTTTGTAACCCAGGCTTTCTCTCACTTTCTTTCCAATGAGATCGGGATCTGTGCTGTAAGCGATGACCCCTTTCCCGATGTCATAGACGTTTACCAGATCCACGTTAAAACCGTGTATGGCGTTCTGAACGATTTTGTCCATCAATTCAGACTGTTCTCTGTCCCTCAACCTGATTCCCCCAAATTGCCAATTGACGGGAATAACAAAATTTTGAAAGACTTGGTGGTTCAGGTTTTCGCCCACCAGAATTGCGTTATTCTCATAGCTCGCCAACAGGATCTCTTTAGCCTTCTGGGAGATGACCATCGAGAAAGGGAAACTGAAGATAACGATGACGATGAAGCTGGCCCAGGCAAAAAATTTTACCAGGCGGAATTGCTTACCCTCTGATCCGAGATTTTGGTTAGCGCTCTGCATATGGATTGATGACCATTTCTTTTCCTACGAAAAAGGGAAAATGTGCTAAGTAAATCAAACTGATATATATCATATGAAAGCTATAATTAACAGGTCAAACCATAAGTGGCGATTTGACTTGAAATACCCGTAGAGATAAAAGGGTTCAAGGCACAAGGCCTGAGGGAGAATCGATATCTTCAGCCTTAGGCCCTATGCCCTGCGCGTAAGAAGCGAGACCTTTGTAAAATGTTCAATTTTGTTCAAGGTCGAGGAAGGCGAAGATTTTAACCGCAGGAATACACGATAAGTATTTTGAGGATTAACCCGCCATAGCTCTTTGGCGGGTTAAAATCTGAGTCTGACACAGAGATTGGGCAAAAGGGGGCGTTTTTCAAAGGTCTCGAAGCACCGTGGCTTCAATGGGAAGACCGTACCGGAGTCTTGGATCATGAACCACCCTGATCTGGAACACACGCCTTACATGCTCTATGCCGACCGTAGTGGTCAGGTCTACGAACATCCCTACTTCAGGATGATCGGGTTTTCAGGGGGAACCCCCAAAGCCGTCAGGGATGAAGATCTTATTCCTGTGCCAGAGTTCAGCAAACTTTTCTTCATCCCCGACTGCCCCCCCATAGGCCTTGACCCTGCCACCGGAGAGTACAAGGTCGTACCGCAAGTGGAGATAGGTGGTGCCACCATCCCATGCTATGCCGTA
>DAOVAK010000575.1 GCA_030671095.1 Deltaproteobacteria bacterium
CAAACCCATGACCGAGCCGGAAAAGTAAGAGATATTGAGGGCGCTTGCCTGGCCGTGTTTATTGGCGGCCTCTGCCGTGCGAGAATTTCCTCGGGTCGCCGCCGTCATGCCTGAGAACCCTGCAAGCATGGAGCAGAAGGCGCCGGTCACAAAGGCGACCGGTGTTCGCCATTCGTGGAGCAGCAATCCCAGCACCACAAAAACGGCGGCAATGAAAAAGATCAAAACGAAATATTCTCTCTTCAGAAAGGCCATTGCCCCGGTGTGGATCATTTCCTCCAGTTCCTGCATGAGTGGGGTGCCATTTGGCTGTTTCTTCACATAGAGATAGATAAAGTAGGCGATGATCAGCCCTAAGATCCCTAAAAATGGCGCGACAAAAGTTAATCCCTGCATCAGCTTCTTACCTCCTTACTTTGTTAGATTTTGATTATTGATACGATTCATAGCCGAGTCGATACCATTAGCAACAAACAGTTCGCACGCCCGCACCGCCAGTTGGATCACCTCTTCAATGACTCCTTTCTCATCATGATAAAAGGGGCTCAAAACATAGTCCTCGACCGACTCTCCATTGTAGCCCGGCCGGCCGACCCCAATCTTCAACCGCGGGAACTCACGCGTACCCAGATGGTGCACGATGGACAAAACCCCTTTATGTCCTCCAGCACTCCCGTCTCTTACGACCCTTATCTTTCCCACAGGAAGGTCAATATCGTCATGTATGACCAGAATATTTCCTGCTCTAAGATGAAAGAAATCGACGCAGGCTTTTATGGATTTGCCACTTTGATTCATATAGGTGAGTGGGCGAAGCAATATCATGGGCTTATCCTGAAATGTTGTCCGGGTGTTTTTTGACCCAAAGCGCCTGCCACTCATACGGATCCCCAGGGACTTGGCCCAGAGGTTGATGACCTTAAAACCCACGTTATGCCTTGTGTTCCTGTACTTTATGCCAGGATTACCGAGGCCTGCTATCAAGTACACCTTTTAGGACTTCCCTTCACCCCCTTTCTTTTTGCCTGATTTACCTGAGGATTCCTCACTGCCCTCTGATTCTGCCTCGGCCTTCTCTTTCTCAACCTTCTCTCCCTCAGCCGCTTCTCCCTCAGCCACTTCTCCTTCAAGCACTTCTTCCTCAACCTCTTCCTCTACAGCCTCTTCCGGCATGACCGTCGGGGCAGCAACCACAGCAATTGTCAGATTCTCCTCATCGAGGGACGTGATTCCTTCGGGGAGCGCTATGTCTCGGATGTGCACAGAATCCCCGATCTCCAGTTGGGACACATCCACCTCCAGGGCTTCGATTAGCTTGTCGGGCAGGCAGGATACGGTCAGTTCTCTCCTCACATGTTGCAGAATCCCATCCTCTTCGACCCCCGCCGGGGTGTTGACCAGATGGATAGGGATATTGACCGTGATCTCTTTGTCCATAGATATTTCATAAAAGTCGGCGTGAAGGTAGGTGTCCTTTATGGGATCAACCTGAAGATCCTTGAGAATGACATTCCAAGTTTGCGTCCCGTCCTCCGATTTCACCTTAAGATCGAGGATAATGTTTTCCCCGCCCGATCGCTTTATGATCCCTTCCAGTTCGGGATAATCCAGTGCCAGCTTGAGTGGTTCTCTACTCGGGCCATAGAAAATGGCGGGGATCTGGTTGTCCTTTCTAAGCTTCCTGGCCGCCCCTTTCCCTGTGATCTGCCTGCTTCGAGCATTTAAGACAGGTTTATCCATTGGTTACCTCCAAAACCATCCCACGATGGTTTCATAACGAAAATTTTCACAAGCAATACAAAATAAAAACGCCCAATGCGTATCAGGCGTTTTCACTATCATACAAACAGCGTGCTTACAGAGTTAGAATTATAGATTCTCCTGATGGTTTCCCCAAGCAGTTCGGCTACCGATAGTACAGTTAGTTTGGCGCATTTCTGAGATTTCTCGTTAAGGGGAATCGTGTTGGTCACCACCAGACTGTCGATGGGAGACGCTTCTATCTTTTCGATGGAAGCGCCGGACAGGACTGGATGTGTACAGCATGCATATATTTTGGACGCGCCTTTCTCCTTTAGTGCTGTGGCGGCTTGAGTCAATGTCCCGGCTGTATCCACCATATCATCCAGGATAACGGCTGTCTTCCCCTTAACCTCTCCAATAATGTTCATGGCTTCAGCAATATTGGGTGCATCACGTCTCTTATCGATAATGGCCAAGTTCGCTTCCAGTCGCTTGGCAAAGGCCCTCGCCCTCTCCACACCCCCTGCATCAGGGGACACGATCACCAGATCATCTTCAAAATGGTTGCGTATATATTTTAGCAGAAGGGGAGCAGCGAAAAGGTTATCCACCGGTATATTAAAGTAGGCCTGAATTTGACCCGCATGTAGATCCATGGAGACCACCCTGTTTGCTCCAGCGGTGGTGATCAGATCGGCCACCAACTTGGCGCTGATAGGGACCCTCGGCTTAACCTTTCGATCCTGCCGACCGTAGCCATAATAAGGAATAATCGCAGTGATCCTTTCGGCGGAGGCCCTTCTGAAGGCATCCATCATGATCAATAGCTGCATGAGGTTATCATTTACAGGGGTAGAGGTGGATTGGAGTACGAAGACGTCCCCGCCCCTTATATTCTCGTGGATTTCAACTTGCGTCTCTCCATCGCTGAAGGTCTTGGCCGCTACCTTGCTCGGCTCAATGCCCAGATAATCACACACTTCTCGAGTGAGTTCAGGGTTTGATGTACCGCTAAAAAGTTTCAT
>DAOVAK010000331.1 GCA_030671095.1 Deltaproteobacteria bacterium
AATACTTATCGTGTATTCCTGCGGTTAAAATCTTCGCCTTCCTTGACCTTGAACAAAATCGAACATTTTTCAAAGGTCTCGATGCGCTAGTTTCCACCTTGAAACGGCCCTTTTCCGCAATCTCCCGCCCGCCTCGCCTGAGCGGCTCGCGATGGCGGGCAGGCTGCGTCAATCTGCGGGATTAGTTGTGCGGCGTACTAATGATATACGCCTCCGCCCAATCCCTTGATTTCCTTGACCTTGCGAAAAATTTTCCGTTTCAAGCTCGGAAACTGGAGTAGATCAAGAAATCCCTGTCGATTCCCCCTCCGGCTTCCGGCTCGTAGAGGGCGTAGGCCCTATGGGCCGGAGGCTTGACCTTGAACAAAATTGAGCATTTTTCAATGGTCTCGACAGATTGGTATTCTCTCTCGGAAACTGAAGTAGATCAAGAAATCCCTGTCGATCCCCTCTCCGGGGGGTAGCCTAGGAGCCGGAGGCCTTTAGGAAAGGGGGAAGTTTCTTGATCATCCGAATGGGGTTATCCAGTCCCTTCCTTTGGTAATGGGAGAAATTCCTATTGCCCCCCTTTATTAAAGGGGGGTAGGGGGGATTTTAAAAGGCTATTTTATCGTTATTATCTGTCCTGGCCTGAAAGGTCCTCCGTTTACAGGAACGGTTGAAGCCTGGGCGTCCATGACTTTGACTGTCTTAATTTCACCCACCTTCGGACCCAAAAGATAGAAGTATTTACCGCTTGAGGAACGAATCCTTTCTCCCTTACTGTAGACCTGGAACACGCTATCATTGGAAAGACCTATGTCCCCTCCGGCATTAATCATAATGGTCTCTCCATCAACCGACATGATCTTACCGCGCCACGGTTGTTCTTCTAGTTCATCTCTAATGGTCGAGGCTTGATCTTCAAGAATCTCTGACAATTCCTCTTCCAGTTTGCTTTCATCGATCTTAGGCTTCCCCTCCGCCTCCCATTCTGGATTGTCTGTCGAGACTTTTATCTTCCGGGTTTCCAGGTGGGTTATAAAAAGCGTCCCATCAATGATATCGTAAGCGTTTAGTAAGAGGGACACTTCCACCACTCGTTTTACGCCCTGGATAGGCCAATATCCCCATTTTCTGGCCGTCATTTCAGAGGGATTCAAGACTCCCGCGACCAGCACATTCATGCCCATTTGGTCTGCCTCTTGAATCCGAGCAGGGTCGATGACGACCGCAAATTTTGGTGACCTGATCCTTCGCCTTGAAGGCGGGGGCACCGTGCCTCTATACACCAGAAGGTGCTCCCCTTCCTTAAGGAGTTCCATCAGTTTGGCCGTCAACGCTTCCGCCTTTTCCTCTCCCACACCTGCCTGATCCAAAATGGGTAGCACCAAAACTCTTTTTTTGAGCTCGGTGTCTTTAAACGTCACCTTCTTATACACTGATTTTGTGGTACCGCACCCAACCCCCAGGATCAAAAACAACAATGCCATTGCGGAGATCAATGCTGTCAAAATGACACGTTTCATAGAGATGATCCTATCCAAAAATTTTCCTTCCCAATAAAATCCAGCAAGGGATTTTATCAAAATACAATATCGAATGAATCAAACTCTCCCTGCCATTCCTCTTTGGTCTGATGGACATCCGTTACCCTGGCATAGGAGGGTCCGTGATGACACCATATAACCAACTGCTTCACCTTCTCTTCTGTCCCCTCTGCGACCACTTCAACGCCACCATCCCAGCGGTTTTTCACCCAACCGGTAACTCCCAGGTTCATGGCTTCTCTGCGGGTGGAGTCTCTAAACCATACCCCCTGTACACGACCCTGGATAATCAGCCTTACCCTGATATTATCCATTCTCCTCTCCTAATAACGCCAAGAATTCATCCTCGTCAAGTGTGGTGACGCCCAAATCCTGGGCCTTTTGGAGTTTGGACCCCGGAGGCTCCCCAACCACCAGGTAGTCGGTTTTTTGACTCACCGTAGAGGCCACGCTCCCCCCTTTCCCCTGAATCAGCCCTTTGGCCTCTGATCGTTTCATGGCATTGAGTGTACCTGTGATCACAAACGATTTGCCTTTTAAAGACGTACGATCTACGGCAGGAGCACGCTCAAAATGGATCCCCGCCCCAAGCAGACGTTGAAGGTTTCTTTGATTGGATTCGTCCGCAAAATAGGAGACAACACTCTCCGCTATCTGGGGTCCGATCTCATCGATGGACAGAAGCTCCTCCTCGCGGGCCTTCTGAAGCCTTCCAAGGCTTTCAAAATGCGCTGCCAGTAATTCAGCAACGTGTTCTCCCACATGTCTTATCCCGAGGGCATAGATGAACTTGGAGAGTGCGGCTTTTTTGCTCTTTTCAATGGCACTGAGGAGATTATGGGCCGACTTTTCCGCGATCTTGTCCAGCTGAAGCAGATTTTCAAGATCCAGTTCGTAAAGATCGGCTGCCTCTTTGACCATGCCCCTTTCGATCAATTGCGCGATAATCTTATCTCCCAATCCGTCTATGTCCATACCTCCCCTTGAAATGAAGTGCTTCAAAGACGCCTTGACCTGGGCTGGGCAGTCAGGGTTTGGACATCTCAGCACGACCTCTCCCTCTTTCTTGAGCACCTGGGCCCCACAAACGGGGCACCGGTTCGGCATTATATATCTTTTTTCGATTCCCGTTCTCTTGCCGGTTATGGGCTTGACCACCTCAGGGATGACATCACCCGCCCTTTGAACGATCACTGTATCCATTTCCCGGATATCCTTCTTCTCGATCTCTTCCTGGTTGTGCAGCGTTGCGCGAGTGACCGTAACGCCTCCAACTTCAACGGGTTCAAGGTGAGCAACAGGGGTCAAAGCGCCTGTACGTCCCACCTGGACGTCAATTTTTATGATCCTTGTGGTCTCCTGAGTCGGCTTGAACTTGTAGGCGATGGCCCATCGGGGGCTGCGGGACTTCTGTCCAAGCCGGACTTGAAGGTCAAGTTGATTGACCTTAATGACGGCTCCATCAATCTCATAGGGAAACTGGGACCTTTTTTCCTCCAGTTGGTAACAATAGCCGATGACTTCCTTCAGGCTATGACACGCCCTAATATGGGGCCTGTTGACCCTCAGACCCAACATCTGAAGGGCAATCATCAATTCCATTTGGGTTTCAAAGTTCTGTCCCCTTAATTCTCCTATCCCATAGCAAAACATGTCCAGGGGCCTTTTGACGGTTATTCTGGGATCAAGTTGTCTCAAGGAGCCTGCTGCCGCATTTCTCGGATTGGCAAAGACAGAGACACCCTGCGCCAGCCTCTTCTCATTCAGTTCTTCGAAGGCCTTCACTTCCATGTAGACCTCGCCTCGTACTTCCAGGAGTTCAGGGATGGCGACTTGTTCTGTAATGGGGAAAAGGGTAAGGGGGACAGAGAGGATCGTCTTTATGTTGGAGGTAATATCCTCACCCACATACCCATCTCCTCTCGTAGAGGCGATGGTAAGGACGCCTCCTTCATAAATTAGTTCCACGGCCACACCATCGATCTTCGGCTCAACGGTGTATTCCATATGAGGATCTTCCCCCAAAAACCTCTTTAGTCTGGCATCAAATTCCCTGATGTCCTTTTCGTCAAATGCATTCTCTAGACTAAGCATCGGCAGGCGGTGTGTCACCTGCGTGAAAGCTTCTAGGGGTTCTGCCCCAACGCGCTGACTAGGGGAGTCAGGTGTCACGTGCTCGGGGTACTGCCGTTCCAGCTCCAGCATACGCTGGAAAATCTTGTCGTACTCGGCATCTGAGATTTCAGGATCGTCCAGCACGTAGTACCGGTGGTTATGGTATCTGATCTTCTCTCTGAGGTCGTTAAGCTCTTTAATGATCTCTTTCATCTTCTTCACAGTCGGTTAAGTCGTTGAGTGGTTGAGTCGTTAAGTTGTTGAACACAGAGACGCCGCCAGCGTTTGTCCGTTGAACATTAGTTAACTAATTGAAATCTCGTCTTTTCTGGTTTTCAGATATTTGATGTAGCCATTCAGGAGACGAATGGCAGAAATAATAAGGTCCATCAACGTTTCTCTTCTGTTCTCGTGGATATATTCACACTCTTCAGCGACCAACACATGATCTATCAACTCAAATAATGAGCCGCGAGATTGCCTGCAAAATTGAATGTTCTCTTGAAAATGAAAACGGCCATACCCTTCTGCGATATTAGACGTGGAGGATCTGGAGGCCCGTATCATTTGATCTGATAATCTAAACCTCTCCTCTGAGGGAAATTCTTTACATAACTTCCAAATGATTATTCTTATCTCACGGCATTTCTGCCATACTTCCAGGTCTCGAAAGTCACTTCTC
>DAOVAK010000673.1 GCA_030671095.1 Deltaproteobacteria bacterium
GCCTGAGTGGAAACGGCAGCAATACTGTGGGCGACAGCGAAGCCGCGTACCTCTACCTCCTGTTTAATGCTCCGGCTGGAACGGTTTCCAACCAGCACAATGATAATTACCATCAGCGCAAAGACAACCGCGCCGGTGGCACCCATGAACCGGGTTTTGAGGCTTATTTTGCGGGGGAACCAGGACATTCAGCGCTGTCCGTTGATTATTTTTAAATTTCGGACACCTGACATGGCCCTTCAGAGGCAGAATCTGTGTGGCTAATATTTTGCCAGCCAGATTTTTTTGAGGGGAATATACGGCCGTCCAAGGGCGCTAATTTCCAACCCCTTGACATAGGGCTGAAATACTGACTCAAAGGTCAGATAAAGCCAGGGTATCAGGGGCGCATCTCTCAGGGTGATCCGCTCAGCCGCGCGGTACAGGTTCACCCTCTTGAGCATGTCCGTTTCTGCCAGAGCCTGAGCGAGAATGCGGTCCACCTTTGGATTTTTGTATTGCATGAAGTTATAGCCTGACTTTGAGCCGAAGAGGATATTGAGAAAATTATCCGGATCAGGAATGTCGGCAATCCAAGAATAACGATACAATTCAAAATTACCCGAGCTGAGGGTTGCTTCAAAGGTGGGCCAATCAGTCTCATACTGGAACTTAAGTTCGACCCCTACTACTGCCAGATTTGCGGCTACTAACGTCAACTCCTGTTGAGCAAGTTTTGATTTCGAGGCTGAGAGTATGGTCAGCGATAGCTTTTTCAGCGATGGACCGTAACCTGCCTGCCGCAGCAAAGTCTTGGCCTTTTCGGGGTCATAAGCGTAGGCGGCATTCTCCGGAGTATAACCGGGCATACCGGGAGGTAGGATAGTTGTTGCTGACACGAACTGGTCTTTTACATACTCATGAACGATCTTCGCCTTATTGATAGCGTAATTAAGAGCTTGTCTCACCCTCGGGTCCATCAGGGGTGGCCTGGTGCAGTTCATGCCATAAAAAAGCAGACTCAGAGTGGGTTTTCGGAAGAATTGATATTCAGTGGTTTGTGACATTCGCTCTCGATTCGCCCCAAACACGGTCGCCTCCTCCAAGAGGCCTGCTTGAAAGTCCTGAAATATCTTTTCATTCTGCGAGCCCTCGTAGACAGTGTATACAATTTGGGCCAGGTGAGGTCTGCCCTCGTGATAGTTATGATTCGCGCCTAGTACAATCCGGCTCGCCTCCCAGGACTCGAAACGGAAAGGGCCCGTACCCACCGGGTGATGACCGAAGTCCTTGCCCCAGCGTTCCACTTCTTCTCTGGGAACCACCTTGGAGCTTTTCATAGCGAGTACGAATAGAAAAGGGGCAAAGGGCTCCTTTAGGGTTATCTGTAACGTGTTAGGGCTTAAAGCCTCAAGCCCTTCAACAGTATTGCTTTCACCTCGACGATAGGAGTCTGCTCCCTTTATTCTCTCAAAAAAACTAAGAGCACTTGACTCTTCTCTAGGATTCAGGATGCGAGTGAATGAATAAACAAAGTCAGCGGCAGTGATCGTCCGGCCATTGTGAAATTTGACATCGTCCCGGAGGCTGAATGTGTAGGTCAGACCATCCCCAGTGACACTCCAGTCGATAGCTATGGCAGGCACAATATTCAGGCTCTGATCAAACTGTACCAGTCCATCAAAAATCTGCTGAATGAGGGTCACCGAGTAAATATCGGTAGAGAAGGCCGGATCTAGATCTTTGGGAGCCCATGGGAGGGCCGCCCGATAGGTGCCTCCCTTTTGAGGCTCCAGTTGAGTCTTCTCGGGAGGCTCTGTTGATTCCCGCTGGCAACCAAAGCCAAAGGTGAGACTCACTCCGAGGACAAATAGAAAAAGTAGCCTTCTCATGGAGATTGCCTTCTACAGGGAAGCATCAAAAGGAGAATGATTCACACACCGCTTTCTGTATGGCTACTATACCAGCTTTCAAGCTGTTTGCAAAAAAAAAGCATAGCCCTTACGGACTATGCCCTACACCAACCAACCACACGTTGGTATCTTTAGAAGCCCCCGCCCCCGTCAGCTAGCGCCGGTAGTACATACATAGCAATAATGCTACCAGTAATAAGCAATTGCACCAAAATCCTCTTCGTCTTTTTCATAACTCCTCCCTCCTCTCACATTGTCCAAAAGATTTATGCGCCTTTCTTGAATGGAATGGAGGGACAGAGAGCAAGGTCGGTACCAGAGTAGTCAATGCGGAGAAATATGAGGAAATTTGCACCTAAACAATTAATATAATTAATTAATTATTAGCAGATAAAAAGACGTTGAATCCCTACCCTGCAGGTAGGTTTGCACAGTGTCCAA
>DAOVAK010000174.1 GCA_030671095.1 Deltaproteobacteria bacterium
TTAGAATAGTGTAGGAGAAAGCTGTTTCAGGGTCAACGCAAAAGCCACTATGGATGGGCCATTCGCGTACAGCACATTCGGAGCCAGTAGCGACTTTATCTTCTTTGCCTCCACATATCTGATCGAATCAAGCAACCGCAAACCATTCCCTTCACACCTTGACACACAACCGTAACTTTGCTAAAATACTATAAAAATCAATCTCCTGGTAGTTACCATTTTCATTCGGACCCCCTACTGCCACCGCTTTGCTGGCCTGCTGCTTGAGGAGCGACCCAGATTCGAACTGACCGGAAGCGCACAGCGAGACCAGCCTAGGAGATTTTTTTTGGTTATATGAACGCCCCAGCATCAAATCAGGAGTATTCCAAAGAGGCAGTGAAGGCGGCCAAAAACGTTGTCACCTCTCTCTTCCTTGCCCTCAAGAAGTTCTCCCTCTATCCCGAAGACCACAACTATTGTCAAACCGCCATGGTACGCCTGCAACACGACCTGGAGACTTTTCTCGATAATTACGAAAAGCTTGTTTTACATGTGGAGAAAGATCGGATTCTCTTTGAGGATGAGGTGGTCCATGAAGGAGAAGCCAAAGAGGGTGACCTGGGCTTTGCACTCTTCCGGGATGCCATCTACAAGTTAATTTTTCTTAAGGGTATCGATTCCCGGCAAATAGACCTTTTCATCAGGATCCTTAATCAGCACAGGACCCTCCCGCCCGAGGCTGAAGGTGATATTGTTACGGCCCTCTGGGAAGCCCAATTGCCTCACCTCCAATATGAAGCTGATGACAAAATCCTGGAAGCTGATCTAGAGGCGGACCTCTCCCCTTCAGAAGAGGAGCGGACAGAAGAGTCAGACTTCTACTCGACTCTGGAGATGCTTCTCGATGCTGAAGCCTCTCCTGCGGGATCCCACGGTGATAGGGATTTGCCTCCCCTAGAGCCGTGCGCTTTCCAATTGACCACAGAGGAAGTGGAAACGCTTCAAGAGATGGTCCGCCGCGCAGAAGAGCGAGATGCGACTCACGAGATTCTCGATATGCTAGCCGATATCCTCAAGGACCAGGAAGACGAGGAATATTTTGATGTTGTCCTGGCGTACATGGAGGAAGAGCTGCAGACAGCTCTCGGTCGAAAAAATTTCGACGTTGCGCTACGCATTCTAAAAAGACTCATCCAAATCCGCATGCTCTGTAAAGAATCCACATCATGGGCCCTTTCCCGAATCAATAAGTTTTTTCTGAGGGTGTGCGAGCCTGATTTTCTCACACCCTTACAGGAGGTCTGGCCCACTTTGAGTGCATCGGAGATTGGGCAACTCAGAGTGTTCCTGCTGCTCTTGCCGCCCAAGGCTATCGACGCCCTTGGTGCCAGGTTGCCCGAAGCTCGCTCTCCCGCGGTCCAAAAAATGCTGTCAGAGGTGATTGTTTCACTCGCCTCCCGAGATTTTAGGCCCCTTGAAAAGCTGTTAGATACGGCCGAAGAAAACCTCGTGTGCTGTCTTGTCCCCCTGCTTGGCCGTATGACCGATGAGAAATCCTCCAAAGCTTTGGTCCATATGTCTCATTATCCATCGGAACGGGTCCGGAAGGAGGCACTCTCAGCCATTATGGCCCGTGACCTGTGGGTTCCCGACAAACTCACATCTCTCATGGATGATGACAATGCCTTTATACGACAACTCTTGATAAAGTATCTGGGATCGCGACGAAGTCAGGCCGCAGAAAGGCTCCTCCTGGTTTACCTCCGAAACCGAAAGTATCGCAATACGGATGACGAACATCTTTCTGCCTGTTTTAGGGCCCTGGGCAGATGCGGCAAAACTGAAGCTATCCCGTTCCTACGGGATACGCTTCTGAGAGGGGGCTGGATCTCCAGATTTCGTGTCTCTGTGCTTCGGGAATATGCAGCCCTTGCACTCACTGAGCTCGGGACGGATAGAGCGAAGCAGATTTTGGAGGAGGGTTCGCAGAGCTGGTGTCCAGGCATACGTAGTTCCATTCGAGCCGTCATGTGGGCGTAGAGGGTTTCATGAACGAAAAGAGGATGACCCCTAAAAAGAATCAAGAATCAGCTTCCTGGGAGGAATCCCTCTTTCTTGCCCTGTATCGCACCATACAGACCCTCAGAATCCACCAGGATAACAATCAGTTGGTTCGGATATGCTTGACGCGATTTAAGCAGATTGTCTCCAAAATGGAGATGGGAGATGATCTCACATTATTGATCTACGAAGGACGGTTTTACGTTCAAGGAGAGAAGGTTCAATACCACAAACAGCTCGTCAGCCTCATCCAAGCCCTGATGGACTTCTTTGAAAAACGGGGCCTGAAGGGATTGCGTTTCTTTCCTGAAGTGAAAGAGGTGCCTCTTAGAAAGATCCTCGCCTTTTTTCGTTTGTTGATCCAGTCCATAGAGCACAAGTCCCCTGCCCTCTGGCTCTCGCAACAAGTGGGCGGCATTAGGTTTCCTTGGGTTAGCATCGTACAGGAAAAGGGATTGAGACGAAGGCAGTCTGATCCTGGTCTCCAGAAAAGGGCACGCACGGCTTACTTCAGTTCCCTCACCTCGGTAAAACAGGTTTCTCAGAAGATGTCCGTGCAGGGATATGCAGGTGTTCGTAAAGCGAAGAGGATGGTTCAGAATATGGTAGACGTTGCGGTGGAAGATGAAGGCATTCTCCTGGGACTAGGCACTATCAAGGACTACGACGACTACACCTACACGCACTCCGTCAATGTGGCGGTCTTGTCCCTATGCCTGGGCAACCGTATCGGCTTATCTCGCACCTCATTGGAGCGTCTTGGTATCTGTGGGCTCTTTCATGACCTGGGAAAAGTGGAAATCCCTCGTGAGATCGTCACCAAGCCAGAAGAACTGAACACAGGGGAATGGAAGGTGATTCGCAGCCATCCCCTGGCGAGCGTAAGGCAGATCCTCAAGTTAACCGCCTCCCATGATCTCAAGTCAGAGATCCTTCTTGCGCCGTTCGAACACCACATGAAGCTCGATTTCACGGGCTATCCGCAAGTACACTTCAAGAAAGAGATAAGCCTCTTTGGAAGGATATTACATATAGCCGACGTCTATGACGCTATCACTTCGCCAAGGGTTTACCGCCGCTCTGCTCTAAGCCCTGACAGGGCGCTTAGTTATATGTTGAAAAGGGCAGGAACAGATTTCGACCCTATTCTGTCGAAAGTCTTTGGTACGATGATGGGAACATACCCAATGGGAACCCTTTTGGAACTGGATACCGGAGAGAGGGGTCTGGTGTTGGATTACCCCTTAGATTCTGGGGGCACGTTACCTCGGATTGTCCTGCTGGAAGAAGACGGCGACGGTGAATTTAGGCGGGGCGATGTAGTAGACCTGGGAGAAAAAGATCCAGAAACAGGGGCCTATCGCAGAAACGTTGTCACAAGCCTCAATGCGGCCTCCTCTGGAATCCAACCCGCCAGTTTTATCTTCTAACCTTTCACCTCGTCCTATTCACTTCCTTTCTTCGCTATTTCTGTATCCTTTTAGGTCTAAACCACCTTCTAAAGCCTGGGACAACATTTCGAACATCGTCCAGCCTCTTCCGTGCAGCCCTTTCACCCTCTTTGATCAAATTCATGGCCTGGGAGAAATTTGACCAGTGCAAGTCTCCCACCTCTGGAAGGATCACAACGTTTGCCGCGGCCAATTCGTACTCTTTGAGCTTTTCTCCCATAATCTCACTGACCCTATGATATATGTCCACCACAGTTCGCAGATCTTCCTGCGGGTTGATGCCCCTGTCCACGGCCACGGCGATGACCACATCGGCTCCTTCCTCCCTCGCGACAGAGCTGGGAATGAGGGATATGATGCCTCCATCTGACAAAAGCCATTCTCCCTCCCTCAAGGGCGCTATGGCCCCTGGAACAGCACAGCTTGCCCATACGGCTTGCCGTAGAGGTCCCTCAGAAAAAATGATCTGTTCACCACTCACAAGGTCAGTGGCCACGGCCCGAAAGGGTATGGGCATATCCTCAATCTGAATGTCAGGGATGAAGTGATTGATCGTGTCCTGGAACTCCTCATTGGATAGTATTCCAGGCTTGAACATGGCTTGGACCACAAGGTAACGATTTTTTAGGTAGTTCTGAATTTTTCGTTTCAAACCCATGTCTGCGTGAGCCTGCGCCTTCTCAAAACCCCTTATCGCTGATGATTGAAACTCGGGACTGTTCAGGTATTCGTCCGCCTTTTTTTCCAGTTCATCCGGACTGATGCCACTGGCGTATGCCCCGCCGACTAAAGCACCAGCACTGGTTCCCACAATGAGATCGATGGGGATCGACGCCTTATCAAATACCCTTAACACACCTATATGGGCGAGTCCCCTGGCACCCCCGCCTCCAAGGGCAAGGCCTACACGCTTCCCTTTCCAAAACATGATTGCAGCCTTCTCCTATGCCTGCTAATAATACCTCTCAGAATTTCTACAACAGATTGACATGAATGCGCTTCAGTTTGTGCAATCCACTATTCCAATATTCCCTCCGGGGCGTAGGCCCTACGGGCCGGAGGCCAATGGTGGACGAAGCGAATTTCATTTTACCTTTTATACATCTGGTACATCAAGATAATCCTTTATAAGATATAATATACTTAAATAGTTGAAATGCAGCAGGAGTTATGATTTTTATTTTAAATCACGATCCTCTCAGGGTTTTGGAATGAAAAGTATAAAGAAGGCAGTTGTTCTCGCAGCAGGTCTCGGAACCAGGTTGCACCCTATCACTAAAGGGCGGCCTAAAGAGATGCTTCCTATTGGAGGTCGCCCCATGATTTACTATGCCGTGCATGAGGCCGCACTTTCGGGGCTGGAGCATCTCTATCTCTTGATCAATAAAAGAAAGCCCTCTCTTCGCCGCTACCTGGAGTCGGAGAACCTGGAAAATGATTTAGGAAACGACAAAAAAGGAACCAAGCTCACGATTCCCCACATAACGTTCATAGATCAGCCGGCTCCTCTGGGTTCCGGCGAAGCCATATATAGAACCAAGGATATGATAGGCCAAGAGCCTTTTGCCTTGATGATGCCCGACTTCCTCCTTTTTGGATCTTCCCCTGCTTTGAGCCAAATGATCCCTCTATATGAACGGTTTAGAAGAGATATTGTTGGCGTCCTTGCCCTAGGCGCAGAGGAGGCTGAAAGATTTGGTAACGTGGGGATATTCCAACCTACACTGTCGGATCAGGACGTGGTTGAAGTGCATGGCATCTCCAAAAAGTTGAAGACTCCCCTGATGCCTGAAGATGGAAAGACAATTCACAAGGCTATTGGGAGGTGTATCTTTGGGCCACATTTCTTCTCTTACCTGGAAAGGGTAAGGCCCCTGAAAGGAGAATGGGATGATGCGCCCGCCTTTCGGGCGTTATGCATGGAGAGAAAGGTCATGGGAAAAATCTTGGAAGGAACAGGATTCGATGTGGGTAATCCCATTGGCTATCGTGCGGCAAAAGAAAAATTCGGACCTTATCTCCCTTCAGCCTGATTTAGTGCTTCGTTTGGCAAATACGGTGACGTATTTTGCCGACTCTATTATGAAATCTTGCTCACTCAGCGTTTTAAGTTCTTAAGAATGGGGGATCAACATGCCCTAAAATCGGGCTTTCTTCGTTCAAGAAAGGCGACGCAGCCCTCTTGAAAATCGGCGGTGCCTGCGGATTCGCTGAGGCATTCTAACTCCAGATTCAAGTGTTGTTCCAGTGTATCGGTAAAGCTGGCGTCCAACATCTTTTTGTCCATTCCTAGCGCTATGGTGGGCATACTCGCCAGCTTCTTCGCGATTCCAAAGGCTTCATTTGCAAGTTTCTCAGGTTCTACCACCTTGCTCACCAGGTCGATCTTGAGGGCTTTTTCTGCTGAGAGTGCCGTATTGAGCAGGGTCATTTCCACCGCTTTTGCGAGCCCCACGATCTTGGGAAGATAATAGAGCAGACTGGAGTCTGGGGTCAAGCCAACGCCTGTGAAACCCACACTAAAAGTCGCTTCAGTGGAGGCAATGCGTAAGTCGCAGCAGCAGGCTAGAGACAGTCCGACCCCGAAACATGGCCCGTTAATCGCCGCCACCCATGGAGCATTCATTCCACGCATCTTCAAAACGCTTTTGTGGACACTTCCTGCGAGCTCATGGAGAAATTGTTTCGGGTCTGCTGCCGCCTTGAATTCCGCCAGATCCCCTCCTGCACAAAATGCCCGACCTTTTCCGGTAACAATCACGGCGCGAATTTTCTCCTCGTCGTTAAGTTGATCTAC
>DAOVAK010000163.1 GCA_030671095.1 Deltaproteobacteria bacterium
TCACTTGCTTGGTGAGTTCTTCCATCTTCAATCTCCAGTATTTTAAGTTTCTTGTTTTATTATCTTAAACCTATTTCTTAATAATGACATCGCCCACGTGGCTATCTCCAAGGTCGGGTAAGTCATTATCCTGTTCTTAGATTCATATCTTTTCCGGACCTCTCTTGCATTGGGTCCATAAGTCCAAACGATCACCGGCTTGCCGGGAGGGAATTCTTCAACCACACTATTGAGCAATTCGGAGACCTCAAGGTTGGAGAACTCAGGCACAGGGGCAATCGCTATACAGATAACGCCGTCCACATTCGGGTCATTCAGTACAGCCCTTAATGCAACGGAATACGCCTTTTGGGCGCTATGGAGCATGAGGGCCGGCCAGATGTCCAGCGGATTTCCCAGCGGCATCCAGTCAGGAGAAAGTTCGGCCACCTGGCTGATGGTCTCTGGGGAAAGGGAGGCAAGTTTCAGGCCATATCTGTCCAGTTCATCGCTGACCATGATACCCGCCCCACCACTATATGTTATGACCGCCACACGATTTCCTTTCATCAGCGGGAGGTAACGCAGGGTCTTTACGGCATGAGGCATCTGGCCCCCCTCTTCCAGAAATGTGACGCCTGCTTGCTTTAGAGCCGTTTTGAGTAACTGATAATCGCCCGCCATGCTGCCCGTATGCGACATAGCTGCTTTTGCCCCTGTCTCACTGCTGCCGCTTTTGTGAATAACAATGGGCTTCTCTTTAACCACCCGGCTGGCCAGATCAAGAAACGCCTTTCCTTGCGTGAGGCCTTCCATATGAATAACGATTATTTCTATACCAGGATCCTCCCCAAAGTATTTCAAGGCATCATAAAAACCCACATCACAGGCGTTTCCGAGATCCACACCTTTGCCGATCTCACCACAAAAATGCGCGGGCGCGACCATATGAATCCCTGATTGACATATCAAACCAACGGGTGCTTTCTCTTTAACCACGGGCATAAAAGACGTGGTGAAGCTGTTAAAATTATTGATCACCCCCAGGGTGTTGGGACCGAGGATCCTAATCCCGTCCCTTTTTGCGATCCCTCCCATTTTCTGTTGGAGTTCATTTCCTAGACTATCCGCATCGGTAAAACCCTGGTTGACCACAATGGCTGCTTTGATGTTTGCCGCCACACAGTCTTCAAGAATCCCGATCGTTGTCTCCCGAGGGCTGCTTATCACAGCCAGATCTATCTTCTCTTTAACATCTCTTACATTGGGGTAGGCCTTTTTCCCAAGAATTTCCTTGGCATTTGGGTTCACCGGATAGATTGGCCCGGGGAAACCAAATTGGACCATGCGTTCCATGAGATTCAAAGACCCAGGACCGCTTTTCCGGCTGATCCCGATAAGGGCTACACTCTCAGGCTCGAAGAAGTCTTTCATAAAGTGACCTTTTCTGGGTAAAGCTTATTCAAATGACTAAAGGGTCTCAATTTCGCCGGCTATGTGGACTGCCCGAGTCCTTCTTGCACAGGCGGGACAAAGATTTCGATCCAAATCTACCCCGAGATAATCATCAGAGCGCTCTTTTACCAGGTCTAGATATTTCTTTGTGGCAAAGGGGGTACCGCAGGCTTCACACCTCTCAAGCATCTGCTCTGCGATGACAGTCCCACAGAAAGATAGTTTCCTGACGGCGTTTTCGTCTTTCACCTCTATGCAGCCATGTGGACAGGCAACGGCGCAAGCCCCACATGCAATGCACTTCTCATGTGTGTTCGCATAATCAAAATAGGCCAGTCTTTTCTCTTCTCTCATCAGCGAGAGTTGAATGGCATTGATACCCAATTCGGTACAGACAAATTGACACAGCCCATCTCCATGACACCGGTCACAACGCAGACACCTCTTTGCCTCGTTCAAGGCCATTTCATCCGAGAGCCCCAGGTCCACCTGTCTGAAATTTCCTTCCCTTTGCCTCACACTGAGCATCCGGCCCTGGGATCGTTTCAGTGCGATCTTCTCAAGGGGCGGGGTGGGCAAGAAGTCCATTTCTCCTCTTGGCTCGGCGACACAAGGAGGATCAGGAATCTTTTCTCCCCTGAGATAGCAATCTATAGAAACTGCGGCTCTCTTACCGGCGGCTATGGCATCAATGGCAATCCCTGGACCGTGGACCACATCACCCCCTGAAAAGACACCTGGCAAATTGGTCTCCCCTGTGACCTTATTCGCCTCTATCCCACCACCGCGGCCAATCTCAATGTTCTCCTCTCTGGCAAAATCTAAGTCTGCCTCCTGGCCGATGGCCAGGATGATATTGTCTGCCTCAAATGTAGTCTGTACAGCCTCATCATATATGGGCCTAAACCGGCCCTCTTCGTCAAATACGCAGGTGCATCTCTTAAATACGACAGCTTGGAATTTTCCTCTCTTCCCGATGAAACGCGCCGGACCCCACGAATTGTGCAGGCTTATACCTTCATCAATCGCCTCATCAATCTCCTGATCCCACGCAGGCATCTCATCCCGTGTTTCTAGACAAACGAGCTGGACCTTTTCGCTGCCCAGTCTCTTGGATGTCCTTGCCACGTCAACAGCCGCATTGCCACCGCCCACCACGATAACCCGCTTCCCCAACTCTGGGGGCGCCTTGGACTCACATGCCCTTAGAAATTCAATCCCTTTGAGCGCACCTTCAAGTGTCTCTCCTTCGATACCAAGCTGACGACTATTCTGAAGGCCCATCGCCATATAGAAAGCACTAAATCCATCAGCTCTAAGACTGTCCAAAGTTATCTCTTTTCCAAAAGCCACATGGGTCTTGATCTCAATGCCGAGATCCTTGACAGCCTCTATCTCTTTGTCGAGTATCTCTCTGGGAAGACGGTAGGCAGGGATTCCATACCGTAACATGCCTCCCGCTTTGGGTAGCTTCTCAAAGAGAGTCACCTGGTACCCCTTTAGTGCAAGAAAATAAGCCGCGCTGAGTCCAGAAGGGCCTCCCCCGATGATGGCCACCTTCTCTCTTCTTTGATCTGGTACAGGTGGTCTCCTGTAACCATGATGGCGCATACTCATCCTTGCCGTGTATGCCTTCATGAGTTGGATATTTATGGGTTCATCCATCTCCCCCCTGAGACAGGCATCTTCGCAAGGATGGGGACATATAAGCCCACATGTCCACGGAAAAGGGATGTCCTTCAAGATGACCTCGGTGGCATCATCATAGCGGCCTTGGCCGATCAAGGTGAGGAATGTGGGGATATCGATATGGGCAGGGCAGGCGGTTTGGCATGGTGCCGGCTGGTAGGTAAAGCAGACACCGGCGGGGCACCTTCCCTCTTTAATATGGGCCAGAAACTCCTCTTCCCGCTCTTCCCTGAAAGAGAGGATGGGAACGCCAACAGACGCTCTCGCATCTCCTTGCAGCATTTCTGCCATGGCGTTGAGCGCCTCCAAGTGCTCCACTAAGCCCTTGCCCTCCCTTATCTCCGTGAGCAATCTCAGCATCCGATTCAAAATCTCTCGCTCGGAACCCTCACATTTATCCAAGTTGGGCAGGATGAGTTCTATGGCCTCTCTTACGGTGCAGCGCTCGTTGCTCATGACGTCAGTTTCTCTTGAATCCGCTTTCTCCTCACAGTTCAGCGATGGCCCTTGCGTAACGCTCGCGTATTTTCTTGGTCTTGAGAGAGGGTTCCCCGAAATGGAGGCATTTGGTCACACACTTGGCCACACAGGCGGGTTCTAGTCCCTGATCCACCCTATCCACACAGTAATCACATTTCACCGCCTTTCCAGTTTCAGGATTCCACTGGGGCGTGCCCCAGGGGCAGGCGGTGATACAGCTCTTGCAACCTACGCAGAGGGATTCCTTGATGGAAACGATGCCATCCTCAGCCCTCTTTTGAATGGCACCCGTGGGACAGGCCGCCACACACCATGGGCTTTCACAATGAAAACAGGGCATGAAAATGTTCGCCATCCGGGGTAGATTATTGACCAGTTTTGGGCCAACAGGAATAATCTGGCAGAGGCGGGGGCCCATTGGGAGACCGTTCTTCATCTTGCAATGGGCTTCGCAGCTGAAACATCCGATACAACGTTTAGGATCGTGGTATATATAGTATTTGCTCATGAATATTCTTGTTTTGGGAATCCCTTACTCGGCCTTTTTCACGTTGACCTGGCACTCCAGTAGGGCGATTCCACCGCCAGCTGGGTCATAGACATCCAAAAGACCTGTTTCAAATCGGTAATCCCCTAGTCCCTTATTATATCCACGGGTCTGCCACGGAACTTTTCTCCCAAACCCGTGAATCATAAAAACCGCCTCAGGATGGATGAATTCTGTCACATAAGCGCGGATCGTTCCTGAATGGGTTCCATGAACAGATGTCACTTCCACAAGATCATTGTTTTCTATGCCCAGTCGCTCTGCCTCCTTTGCATTAATCCAGAGAACATTCTCGGGCATGATCTCATGGAGGACCGGATTGTTCATGGTTCTGCCGTGGGTGTGGACAGGGCTCCGGCCAAAGGCAAGGCGGTAATACCCTTTCTTTGGTTTCCTTGGACGTTCATAAGGCTTGAAAGAGGGTATGCCGTTTTCTTCAAGTCGGCCAGAGACAAGCTCGATCTTTCCTGACGGGGTCTTGAATTTCAGATCCTTCATTCTGTCCCACCATACGGGTTTGTCTACCAGCTCAACGAATCCCTTTTCCTCCAGGTCAGCGACGGATACGCCCGTTCCCTCTAGCTGCCAATCCCAGAACTCCCCTATATCTGCGAATTTGAAATACTTGCCTACACCCAATCGTTCGGCCAAAAGCCTGAAGATCTCCCAATCTGGCTTGGCTTCGCCCCCAGGATATATGGCCTGTTTGCGCATACGAAACTGGGGCTTGAGCCCTTTCCCGGTGGCAAGCGGACTGGACTTCTCAAGATAAGTGGCAGAGGGTAAGAGCACATCAGCATACCACCCCGTCTCACTGAAGTTACTCTCAACGGCCACGAGTAGATCCAGCTTGTCCAGGGCCTTTTTCTGTCCTTCAGGATCGGGCAGGGACAGGAGCGGATCATGGCGGAAAACAATGTATGCCTTTATGGGATAGGGATCTTCCTTTAATATTGCAGGATAGAGCAGGTGAAGCAGGCCCGGGCCTGGCTCGAAGTGTTTGTATTTCCATCCGCACCCATCAACTCGGTTTTCCTTTGGCTCGGGAATCGATTCTAACAATGTGTTCAAGCCTTTGGCGCCCACGTCTTCCGGTCCCTTGGTGAAGAAGAGCCCACCAGGCGCCTCAAGACTTCCCATGAGCACATTGAGGATATAGGCCGTCCGGGAGCTGTAGAAGGAGTCCAGGTAGCGGGCGGTCATCCACCCTGGATGAAAAATGACAGAGGGTTTGTCATCAGCCACTTCATGGGTGAATTCCATCAATTCCTTTGCTGGGATGCCCGTCTCATGCGCGGCCCACTCCGGGGTATATGGGGACACGAAGGATTCCAATGCTTCGAGGCCCTCGGCCCATTTATTGACAAATTCTGCATCATAGAGCCTATCACGAAGGATCGTGTGGATCATCCCCAAGTTCAGGGCATAATCGGTCCCCGGTCGGACCATCCAGAAGCGGGTGGCCTTCATGGCGGTACCGCTGGCTCGAATGTCTATGTAGGTTAACTTCCCGCCTCGATCCAGGAGTTCCATAATGGTGTTGGCCGCCTTTACCCTCAATGACTCGAACACATTACGGCCGTAGAGGATGAGATGTTTGCACTGCTTGTAGTCATAATTGAATGCCTTGCGACCCAAACCAAAAAGAGAGATAGCTGCATGTTGAACATTTTGTGCACACGTGCAGTCGTGATTGAAGTAGTTGGGGGATCCAA
Source organism: Deltaproteobacteria bacterium (assembly GCA_030671095.1). The sequence goes on from DAOVAK010000163.1 coordinate 5,866, forward strand.
TGGCCCGCAAAAAGCTTCGATGTATATCTCTGAACGGCCCCCCTCGATCACTCAGTGCAACCGCTTTGCCCCCATGTTTTTTGATGATGGTTTTTAGTTTTTCCGCGACATAGTCGAGGGCTTCATCCCATGTGGCCCTTTTCCATTTGCCCTCCCCTCTTTTCCCTTCTCGGATCATGGGGTGCTGGGGTCTCTCATAGTCATACTCCATGGCGATTCCGGCTGAACCCTTTGCACAGAGACGCCCTGCCATCCCGGGGTCATTAGGGTTCCCCTCAATCCATTTCACGATCCCATCCTCTGTCTCCACGAGAATAGGACACCTGACACTGCACATGCCACATATACTGAGTACGGATTCTCTCATGTTGATGAATTCTTCCCGCCTACCCCCCTATTAATCGCCACTACCTTGTAAGAGGCCTGGTTCGCCTTCGTAATTGCCGTAATTCTTATAATATGATAATTGTGCTTGTCAAATGTTTCTCCTTTTGGTATCCAGCCGCATGGAGAAAATCTCAAATGCCAGGGATGTTAAGCAGAGAGCAATTTTGAAAGGCATCAGGATCTAGACATTTAGCTCATTGATGTAACGAATCGTAAAATACCCACCTAATTA